>NZ_JBBNJW010000027.1:0-5461 GCF_040093305.1 Collinsella sp. CLA-AA-H302 | reverse complement strand
GCGACAAGTGCCGCGGAAAGGGCGATGCCCACAGTTGCTCGTCTTGCTCTTCTTGCGAGAATGTCGTTCATCTCGGCACCTCATTTCAAGGGTTGGCGACTAACTTGGTAGCACTAATGTAAGTATATCAGGCGGTTTGCCCGCCATTGATCGGGCGTGCGCGTATACCCCTTGATTAACAGCCATTAAATCTATCCCTTAAGGAACGCGGCTTGCTAGTGTTGTCTGGGCATTGATGGCTGCGTGGTTCAAGAGACGGCGGCATTACCATTTGTTTTTACAAGTAAAGAGGCCCGTTTCCCTGGGTTGGGGAAACGGACCTCTTTTTGTCTCTGGGCTTGTGGATTGGCGAAGACAATAACCGCTGGCAACTATTTTGAGTTCTTGATGCGGCGTGTGGCTGTGGCGGTTATTCCGAGTCCTGCGGCGGCGACTGCTGCGAGTGCGATTGCGCTCGGCGCTGTGTCGCCTGTGTTTGCGAGCTTGCCGGCGGTCGTGTCTGCTTGCTTGCCGTTGCCCGTGGTCGCCTGCTTGGTGGAGCTCGGTGCGGTGTCTTTGCCGGTCGCGGGTGAGCTGGCGGGTTGTGCCGTCTCGGTCGGTTGCGCCGAGCTGGAGGGAGGCGTTGTCTCGGTTGGTTGCGTTATCTCGGGCGAGGCGGCCTTATCCGCTGCGGCCTTTGCCTCCTCGTATGCTTTGCAGGCGTCGTCATAGGCCGCCTGCGCCTTATGCAAATTGTCGAGGAGCGCATCTCGCTTGGCTGTTTCCTCGTCGATGTGGGCTTTGGCTTCCTCCGCCTTACTTCCGAAATACTGAACCCGTCTTTCCTGACTTTCGAGGCGGTGACGGTAGCTGTCAAGCACCGTTTCGCAAGATTCTTCTTGCGCTTCCGCTGCGATTATTTCCTGGCGCAGCTGCTTAAGAGCTTCGTAGGAAGCCCCGTTGCTGCGTGCCTTTTCATATTCTGCCTCAAGCTCGCTTACCCGGTTGTGAGCCTCATCGTATTTGGCTTGGGCTGCATCGACGTTCGCTTGCATGGCGGGAAGGGGCTCTCTCCATTCGGCAGCTCGCGCCACCATCGTGTCATAGAGCTCTCGAAAAGCGGCAATGTTATCATTGATTCCCGCAATTCTCTCGGGACTTGCGGCGTTTTGTGCGGCCTCGAGGTTTTTGAGCGCTTCCTGCATGGCTGCATACGCTTTTTCTTTGGCTCTGTTAGACCAGAATTGACATCATGCCCAGTCATCTTTACTAATTGCAAAATATTCGCCCCTTTGCTGGATTAAAACCGGCAAAGGGGCGATACGCTCAGACTCGAACAAGTTAATCGTTAGGACTCTGTCGTCTCATCCCACTCGTCATCCGCATGCAAGATGGCATCAAGTTCGTTTTCGATATCGGAAACGCCAATATAGGCCTTTGCGATATTCTCCCGTGCATTTCGCACCTTTAAGGCAATCTCCTTCTGCTTCTCTATGGGAGGGTAATAGACGAGCACCTTCCCAAAGTCAGAAGACTGCGTTCTCCTTCGATTGCTGTGGCCGGTGTTGATGGCGCGGAATGCCTTTTGGAAGCGGCGGCTTCTCAAGAGTATCGACAGGAACTCCGGATCGATCACGTTTGGGTCTTTGACCCGCAAGATCGGATATTCTTGCGTTACGAGGGCATGATCGAATTCCTCGGTGACGAAGCATACGACACCCTTCCATAGGTCGATTCCAGAGTAGACGATGTCGGAGGTTCTTACTTCAAACCAGTCGCTGCTTGAGTCGTAGAAATACATCCCTCGCCATTCGGGAGGGTTGTTTCCGACACCTGGTTCCCTAAGCCTTGCAACACCAGTTTGGGAAAGAGTTAAGACCTTGTACTCCTTCATCGGCTCTTCCCCGAAGTCCACGTTCCTTCTCATCCGCTTCACAAGGTTCATCATGGGAGCAGATGACCAGCCCTGCGGCACGTAATCGCCCTTATGGGCCACGTAGACATGGTATTTCGGATCCACCCTATGACTCGAATGGCTTCTCCATACTGACGAAGCCCTCTCGACGACGCATCTCGGATCGGAAACCGCCCCGTTTTCTTCCCAGACATTCCACTCTCCCAATATCGAGCCAGTCTGATCGTTTGAAAGATAACCGTTCTCGTCGGCGACATAGAGGTCGTTTCGAGGATCAGGGCGACCAGATGGTGTGTATCCGATATGGGATGCCTCTCCAAAAAAGATGTTATAGTCCAGCCCGCTGTCCATGAGGGCGGCCGCAATATCTCCTTCACATGCTTCCAGTCGATTGTTCAATCTAGCCGATTCCAGGTCGGAAAACTTTTCAAAAATCAATATCGAAGTCTTGTTCGTAGCTCCTGACCTGCGAAAAGCGAAGTCTGGAAGGGAGATCACGGACAGTATCCTCCCCGATTTAAAGAGCCATTCACGAAGGGCCGGACAATTTGATTGAGACCCGCTGTTGTTGAGAACACCATCGGGCAGGACCATACCGAGCCTGCCGCCCGGCTTGAGCCAGGAAACGCTTTTCTCCAGGATGATTTGCTCTGACTGTATTGAGTGCTTTCCGCGGCCCAGGACGTAGTCATCCAGGCTTGCGCCGTCAAGCTGATCTTCATCTCCATCTGCGACCTTGGTTCCGAAGGGCGGATTACCCACGATCAGGTCGAACTGACGATCCTTCTGGAGTTTCGGCTTGCTCAGGTTCGGGCTGAGGCAGCTCTTGTCGGCCTCGATATTCGTGTGTCCATCGTGGTGCAGAAGCAAGCTGATTTTGCAGATTCTAGCCAGAGTCGGGTGAATTTCGATTCCGTAAACGTTCTGCGCGGCAAAATCTGATTTGATTCTCGCGAGGTTCCCCTGTCCGGCAAAGCCCGCATCGGTATCGTTCCATACCTGAAGGAGAGTTTCGAGCAAAAAGCCTCCCGAGCCACAAGTCGGATCTAGAACGTAATCTTCGCTCGTGGGATTGAGCATCCCGACTGTGAACCTCGCTATCTGTCTCATGGTGAAATACTGCCCGAGGCTTCCGCGGAAGACCGATCCGAAGAAATCCTCGAAGGCCGTTCCGATGACGTCAGAATCTGTATCGATGAACGAAATCTCCTGAATGACGCGAACGACCTGAGCGACCTTGCTGTCTGGAAGCTCGATTTTTTCATCACGCGGGAAAATGGCCTGATCTTGCTCTTTGGCGTCGCTGAATAGCTTGTGGACCCTCGTGGCGATAGCCGAGTCGGGCTCGTTGATGCCCGCTTGGAACGAGCGGGGGTGGCCGTTTCGCGTGTAGCGCTCGTCGCGGACTTTGGCGAACATCAGCTTGCTCCACTCATCGAAAGCCGATAGCGGATCGCGTTTTCCTCCAGCCCAAATGATGGAGTGCGCGCGCCTGATGGCGATGCTGATATCAAAGGCGCTCGCCGGCTTAATATCCATTTCCGTGCCCGCGTGAAACGGATACACCATATCCTGAGAGTAGTTCCTCGGAAGAAGTTCTCTATCGCCCAGCTTATTTCTCCTGCGCTCCCTAGCGCCGAAGCCCTCGAGCTGCCAGACGCACGACTCGTCGCCGTAGTCCTTCATGGAGTATTTTGCACCCAGCGCGATACCGTTGGCGAAGGCCTGCGCTTCCCCTTCCGCCTTTTCAGCCGGAGTCGCACCCTCTTTTTTGTTCTCGACGACTAACCAGGGCTTCGTGCATCTGTCGTCTTCGTAGAGCACGATATCCGCGAAATCGTTGTGCGAGCCCTCCACCTCGGTATCGATCTTTCGCGAATCATAGCCTTTCGACAGGACCAGAAACGCAATGGTGTCGGCCCTGACTTTTTCTTCGGGATCGCCGATCTGATAGCTTTTCGTCCTGCGGAAGGAATACTTTATCTGAGTGCCGTCCAGCGAGAAGAGCCCGCGCATGATTGCAGTTTTCGATAGCTCCGACAATCCGAGCGAAGAGGCCAGTGTCAGCTGCGTTTCAAGTTGATTTGCCAACTATCTCACCGTTTTTCCGTCAGATGCCGGTGTCTTGACCTTCATCTCGAACGGCATCCCGCCCTCGCGGACGAGCGCCTTGAGGAACGCATTGACGGCGGTGGACATGGACAGGCCGAGCTCGTCAAGGATGACTGTGGCCTCTTTTTTGACCTCCGGTTCGATACGAATCGTCGTGGCCGGTATGTTCGACGGCATGGTTGTACCTTTCCTCGTATATCACGGTGCAACCATTTTATCGTCTCTATGCGGCGGATGCGACCCAGTAGTCCATATAGGGCGGCAATACGTTGAACATGTCGCGGATGCGGGTCGCGCAGGTGCCGTTGGCGAGCTGACGGGCGACCGTGGACTCCGCGGTGCGGGAGTCGGTCGCCATGAAGGTGCGGCACCAGCGGAACCAGTCGAGGTAGGCGGCGAGGTGCTTGGTGGACACGCCCTTGAAGCGTGCCATGAACGATTCGAGGAGCGAATGGACGGTATTGATGCGGTTGATGGTGCCCTCCGAGCGGTCCTTGGAGTCATAGGACTCATGCGAGGCGACCTTCAGGTCGTGCAACACGTCGATGTATGCGGTCGCCTTGTCCGTGGCGACGACCGCGCCCGCGCCGATGCGGTCGCGAAGGGCCTCAGCCGCACGCTTGCGCGAGACCACGCCGCGCCCCGAGACCTCGAAGAAGGTGGCGTTCGTGTCGCTGATGCCCGTCATGACGCAGATCTGCTCGCGGGAGAGGCCGCGCTTGTGGACCTGCTTGCCGCGGTGGCGAGCCTTTCTCGGCAGAGTGAAGGAGCCCTTTGAATGGTTGCCCTTGAAGGACTCGGGGAAGTATGTTTCGTCGAGTTCGCAGGCCTGCCCCTGCCCCACATGGAACGTGGGCGAATATTCCTTCAGGCACTCGATGAGCCTGTGGCGCATGGTGTAGGCGGTCTTGAGGCAGACACCGCAGCGGCCGGCGCACTCGCGGAGAGGGAGCATGAGGACGAAGCACTCGGCATAGGCCATCCAGGTCTCGCGGGGCAGCTTGCTCGTGCCGAGGATCCGGTCGGTGGAGCCTGAAAACGTCCTGCCGCAGTCGCGGCAGAGGTAGCGCTGCTCACCGTTCCTGGACTTGCCCTTTTTAACGATAGCGACCGAACCGCAACGTGGGCAACGCTGGATTTCGTAGCTAGTTCCCGCTGCATCGTCGAACATGGCGGCACGGATGACGTCGCGTACCGACTCGATTGCGCGGCGGCGCTCGGACTTGCTGAGCTTCGCCATGTTCTTCTTGAGGGTGATGACCAGATCCTCGGCGTTCATACCTGCTCCAATGCCGTGGTTAACAATTATATTATACCACGGTGGCATCACCTATATGTCAATTCTGGTCTAACAGAGCCTTTTCTTTTGCGGCGGCCGCGTCTTCCGTCTGCAAGGCAACTGCATCGATGGGGGAGCTCGTTTCTGCCGCGATTGCCGTTACGGGGGCGATACCC
>NZ_JBBNJW010000009.1:0-84339 GCF_040093305.1 Collinsella sp. CLA-AA-H302 | reverse complement strand
CAGCGCCTGCCTGCTCACGCTGCTGCACCGCCCCAGCAGGCTGCAGCTCGCGCTGCCGCTCGCGGCGAAGGACGCCGCGAGCGTGGCGGCGGCGCTCGCGGGCGTGCGCTCGGCGCTGGGCGCCGGCGGCATGGCGAGGGTCTTCGGCGCCGTGCTCACCGACAACGGGAGCGAGTTCGCCGACGAGGGCGCCATCGCGGCGCTGCTCGGCGAGCGGGAGGGCGAGACGAGGCTGTTCTACTGCGACCCGAGGCAGAGCCAGCAGAAGGGCGCGTGCGAGCGCAACCACGTCGAGATCAGGAAGCTGCTGCCCAAGGGCGCCGGGATCAGGTTCGACCGGCTGGCCGCGGCGGACTGCGCGCTGCTCATGTCGCACGTGAACTCCGAGCCCCGCGGCGCGCTCGGCTTCGCGACGCCCGCCCGCGCGTTCCGGGCGATGCTCGGCGCGGACGCGGCGACGCTTCTGGACGCGTACGGCATCGAGGACGTGCCCGCCGGGGAGCTCGACCTGACGCCGGGGCTCATCGCGCGGGCGCGCGCCGAGAGGGGCGATGCCCCGCTGTCCTAGCCAAGAGGGAAATTGAATAGACGGACCGACCGTTCGGCTGAGTCTGGGAAGAGGTGCCGGGCGGAGGGCGGAGCATGGCCACCGGACCCATCGAAACACATCTCCACCGTTCCTTCAACTGGGAAAACGGCGCCCCCGGGCGCCCGGAGGGACCGCGGGGGCGTTCGGCTAGCTGCGGGAACGGCCTATCTGCTCAATGTGTTCGGCTGAGATTGGAAATCAACCATCGTAATAATACCTATAATGGCGATAGCTAAAACACGACCTGCTTCCCCATCGGAGGATATTTATGACCGAAACCACTGCCGCAGCCGCCATCGAGACACGCGACACCAAGCTCGAGATCATCATGGGCCGCGAGGCACTCGATAAGCTCGCCGATGCTACGGTGTTGGTGCTCGGCTGCGGAGGCGTGGGCTCCAACTGCTGCGAGGCACTCGCCCGCGGCGGCATCGGTCATTTCGTCATTCTGGACAAGGACATCATCGCGCCCAGCAATATCAATCGCCAGGCCATCGCCTTTCATAGCACCGTCGGCAAGCGCAAGGTTGACGTGATGGAAGCCATGATCCACGATATCAATCCTGCCGCCACCGTTATCAAACGTACCGAATACCTGCTGAGCGACAACATCGATGATTTCTTCGCGAGCGTTTTGGAGCAGACGGGCGGCAAGCTCGACTACGTCGTCGACGCCATCGACACCATCTCGGCCAAGCTCACCATTGCCAAATATGCTCAGGACCACGGCATTCGTTTGGTTAGTTCCATGGGCGGGGCCAACAAGCTCCATCCCGAGTGCCTCCGCTTTGCCGACATCTTCGATACGGTACGTGACCCCATGAGCCGCATTATGCGCAAAGAATGTAAGAAGCGCGGAATCAAGAGCCTACATGTACTGTTTAGCTGCGAGGAATCGGTTAAGACACAGCCCCGCGACCCTTCCAACATCCACGAGCGCACCGAGCTGGGAACTGCGAGCTTTATGCCGCCCATCATGGGCCAGATGATCGCTGGCGAGGTTATCCGCCAGATCAGCGGGCGCGGGTGCGAACGCGTGCGCACCGATGGCCAGCGCCTAAATTAACGAGACGCACCGCGATGACACCGCAATTATTTGATGCGCATTGCCATCTTGATTTAATGGCTCGCCCGGACGCCGTTGCCGATGAGGCAACGGCGCTGGGCCTGGTCCTATTTGACTGCGGCGTCGATCCGCACGACTTTGCACGCGCCAAGAAGCGCGCCTGCGGCCGGTCAAATATCTTTGCCGGCATCGGCCTCCATCCCTGGTGGCTCGCCGACGGCCGCTGCGGTCCTGCCGAAGTCAATCTGCTTTGCGAAGTTGCCGCCCAAGAGCGCTACATCGGCGAGGTGGGACTCGACTTTTCCGCGCGTTTTGCCGGAAGCGAACCGCTTCAAATACAGGCACTTGACCGGCTCTGCGATGCGCTCGTGCAGAGCCCTCTTGCCGGGCGTGTGATATCAATTCACGCCGTTCGTTCGGCAGGAACCGTGCTAGACATCCTCGAGTCGCATGGATTACTCACGCCAAGCCCCGACTCCCCCGCTATCATTTTCCACTGGTTTAGCGACACTTCGAACGAGTTCGTCCGCGCACGAAGCGCAGGCTGCTATTTTTCCGTGAACGAGCGGATGCTCGCCACCAAGCGCGGTCGCGAATATGCCAGACAGATCCCACTCGATTGTCTGCTGCTCGAAACCGACGCTCCTGCCGAACTGCAAGCAGATACAAGCGCGCGGCAGCTCATCACATCGCTAAAAAGCGTCTCCCGGCGCATCGCCGAACTTAAAAACTGCGCCGAGGAGAGCGTCGAATCGACCGTTTTAGGAAATTCGCGCTCCATATTTGACTTCCGCTGATCCCGGTGGGCAAAAAATGCCAAATATGAGTACTGTTGCAAAGCTAGTCACATCATTTTGCGACAAAACAACACCCTGATAATGCACAGCTGTTCATTATCAGGGTGTTTTAGCATGGATAAAGCCGCCTATAACAGGCTTTTATCGCTCTCGGACATTCAACTAGGGCCTCAAAAGCTTAATTTCGCTGTTAATAAAATAGTGACAGTACTCATATTTGGCATTTTTTGCCCACAGGGTCCCGAGAAGACAACGATTCGACTTCCCGGGACTGCTCACCTATTCGGAAATCGGCGCTCCATGGCCCCAGGAGCCTTCCATGCCGCATACAGTCGAGGCAAACCCCGCCGCAAAGTCGAGCGCGCGCTCAATAGCATTAGCGTCATCGTTGCCACGCTTGACAGCATCGAGATAGCACATCAGGAACGAAGTCAGGAACGAGTCACCCGCTCCCATGGTGTCCTTCATATCTGCCACAGGCTTGGCATGCTGCCGATAGTAACGCTTGCCGTCGTAGGCAATGCAGCCCTCAGCGCCAGCCGTGGCCGATACAAAACGCGGACCCAAGCCCTGCACCCATGCCAGACGCTCGCGAATCTCGTCCTCACCCGCGGCATCCGCCGCACTAAAGAAAGCAAAATCGACGTAGGGCGCAATTTGCTCGTAGTACTCGTCGGTGGAGTCGTCCGAAAAGTCAAAAGAGACCGTGACGCCCGCTGCCTTCAACTTGGACAGCTCGCGCTCGGTAAAGCAGTAGTTGCCCGAGTGAACCACGTCAAACTGTTTCATATATGCCAGATCAAATCGATCGAGCACATAGCGCGCATCGCCGCGGATGCCGCCCTCGTTCGACCCCAGAAACACGCGGTCACCATCGACCACGGTAACACGAGCCGCACCGTTCTCGCCGATGAGTTGTTTACATTTGGCGAGCTCGACGCTCTCGTCCTCAAGGCTCGCGATGATATGCTCAGCCGCGGCGTCGTTTCCAAAGATGCCCATATACGCGGAGCGCACGACTCCGCATTTCTTGGCATACACGGCAAAGTTCACCGCATTGCCGCCGGGATACATGGTGTGGATATGCTCGTAGCGGTCGACGACGTTGTCACCAAACCCAAGAGCGCTAACGTTGAATGTCATAGCGCCGCCCCTCTCTTATTCCAACGGAACCAGTGTTGTAGCAGCAGTACCGCCCAGAATCTACGCGAGTTCCAGCAGGTCCGGCAGCCGATCGATAATCTTGTCCGCGGCATCCTGGCTAAAGCCAAAGCGCTCCTCGCGCTTGGCGATTACCGTCAGTCCGGCACGCTTACCTGCGGTAATGCCATACAGAGAGTCTTCCACACAGCAACAGCAATCAGCAGGCAATCCCAAACGGTCTATGGCATGCAGATAGATGTCGGGCTCGGGTTTGCTGCGCTTGAACTGCTCACCCGAGACCAAAAACTCAAAGTAATCGCGAATGCCGCAGGTACCCAGCACCTCCTCGATATTGTTGAGAGGCGATGACGACGCCAGCGCAACGCGAACCCCACGCTCTTTCAGCCCCGCTAGCGTCTCGGCAACGCCGGGGTTGAGCAGCTTTCTATAGTCGCAGGGATACGCACTCGCCCACACCTCATAGCGTGCCTCGGCAGCCTCGACGCCGAGCTTGCCCAAGCCCGCACGCTCATGCCAATCGACGAGTACCTGCTGAAAATCACGGTGCGATGACCCCACAATTGCATTAAGCTCGTCGCGCGTCACAGAAATCTGCAGGTAATCGATATACCTCTCGAGTTCCTTCTGATAGTAAAACTCGGTGTCGACCAAAACACCATCCATGTCAAAGATAACGGCGTCGAACGGAAATGCAGACACGGCACCCTCCCTAACAAAAGGGCGCCTGTAAGCAGGCGCCCGAACCATGCATTATCGGCGATTCTAGCCCAGCAGCTTATCCAGCGCCACCGCAATACCGTCTTCGTTGTTATTGGCGGTCACCATCTGGGCTACCGCCTTAACCTCATCGACGGCGTTGCCCATGGCAACACCGGTGCCGGCCCACTCAATCATGGACTTGTCGTTCTGGCCGTCGCCAAACGAGACGACCTCGCTGGCATCGATACCGAGCTTGGGCAGGGCACCCTCGAGCGCGCGGGCCTTGTCGATACCGGGCGCCGTGTACTCAAAGTACCAGTCGGCCGTAAACATGCCCGAAAGCGTCTGGGTAAAGGGCGCATACATCTCCTCGTAATGCGCCTGTAGGTAGGCCGGGTCGCCTGCCGTCAGCAGCTTGTCCACGGGATAAGCGTCCACAACCTCATGCAAGCTCTCGACCTCGCGGATCTTAAGGTCACACGCATCGCGCTCGTATTTGACGATGTTTTTCTGCGAGCCATCCGGCAGCGTAATCATGCAGCGGTACGAATCCTCGACATGAAGATCGCGACCAAGCGAGATGATGGGGATCACGTCGAAATTGCGCAGGTGATCAATCAGACGGTGCAGCTCGTCAGCCGGCATGGCCTGGTCAAAAAGAACCTCATCGGTCTGAGCGTCGACCACATGCGCACCATTAAAGGCAACTAGCAGACCGTCATGGTTTTGAAGGTCGAGCTCCTGCGCCAAGGCGTGCAACCCCCATGCGGGACGGCCCGAAGCCAAGATGAGCTTAATGCCCGACTCCTGCGTCGCGAGCAGCTTCTCGCGCGTACGCGGGCTGATGACCTTTTGGTCGTTGGTGAGCGTACCGTCGATATCCATTGCGATGGCTTTGATTGCCATATATGCCTCCCTGTCATTGAACAACCTTGTCTGAGCCATCATACAGAACACCCACGGCAGCTCTGTCTGCAACGGGTAAAAAGTCATATTGTCCCGAACATGAACGGGACGCCTTCGACGATTGCGATGCCCGTCGAAGCGCCTCCCGATACATTCCATCCTATCCAAATAGCAAAGGGCCCGCATCCCAACGGATACGGGCCCTTGTCGGCTATGCGTTAGTTTTCGCAGCGAATCCTACTTGCGGTGAGCGCGGTAGAACTCGATGAGCGCCTGGGTCGAAGCGTCCTGCTCGGCCTTGGCGGCGTCGTCGTGGAAGGCCGGGGTGATCTGCTTGGCAAGCTGCTTGCCCAGCTCGACGCCCCACTGGTCGTAGGAGTCGATGCCCCAGACCGTGCCCTCGACAAACGTGATGTGCTCGTACAGGGCGATGAGCTCGCCGAGTGCGAACGGGGTCAGCGTGTCGCCGAAGATCGAGGTCGTCGGACGGTTGCCCTCAAAGCAGCGGGCCGGGACGATCTGCCCGGGCGTGCCCTCGGCACGAACCTCGTCGGCCGTCTTACCAAAGGCGAGCGCCTTGGTCTGGGCCAGGAAGTTGCCCAGGAACAGCTCGTGGACGTCCTGGCCGCTGTCGGTTGCGGGGTTGGCAGTGTTGGCGAAAGCGATAAAGTCGGCCGGGACCACCACGGTGCCCTGGTGCAGCAGCTGGTAGAAGGCGTGCTGACCGTTGGTACCGGGCTCGCCCCAGAAGATCTCACCGGTATCGGAGGTCACAGCGCTGCCGTCCCAGCGGACGTGCTTGCCGTTGGACTCCATGGTGAGCTGTTGCAGGTAGGCCGGGAAGCGGTGCAGATACTGGCAGTACGGCAGCACGGCGTGGCTCTTGGAACCGAAGAAGTTGACGTACCAGACGTTGAGCAGGCCCATCAGCGCGACGGCGTTGTTCTCGAGCGGGGTGTTGCAGAAGTACTCGTCGATGGCGTGGAAGCCCTCAAGGAACTGCTGGAAACGCTCGGGGCCGAGCACGACGATCAGCGACAGGCCCACGGCGGAGTCGACGGAGTAGCGGCCGCCGACCCAGTTCCAGAAACCAAAGGCGTTGGCCGGGTCGATACCGAAAGCCTCGACCTTCTCGAGTGCGGTGGAGACGGCGACGAAGTGCTTGGCCACGGCCTCGGCGTTCTGCTCATCGGAGCCATCGATGGCGCCCTGAGCCTTGAGCTGCTCGAGCATCCAGGTCTTGACCTCGCGGGCGTTGGTGAGGGTCTCGAGCGTGGTGAAGGTCTTAGAGACGATGATCACGAGCGTGGTCTCGGGATCCAAACCCTTGAGCTTCTCGGCCTGGTCGTTGGGGTCGATGTTGGAGATATAGCGGCAGTCGATACCGGCGTCGGCATAGGGACGCAGGGCCTCGTAAGCCATGACCGGGCCCAGATCGGAGCCGCCGATGCCGATGGACACCAGGTGCTCAATCTTCTTGCCGGTAACGCCCTTCCACTCACCGGAGCGCACGCGCTCGGCGAAGGCATACATGCGATCGAGGACCTCGTGCACGTCGGCGACGACATCCTGGCCGTCGACGATAAGCTGGCCTTTCTCGCTTGCCGGACGGCGCAGCGCGGTGTGCAGGACGGCGCGGTCCTCGGTGGTGTTGATGTGCTCGCCGGAGAACATGGCGTCGCGGCGCTCCTCGAGCTTCACCTCGCGGGCAAGATCGCACAGCAGCTTGACGGTCTCATCGGTCACCAGGTTCTTGGACAGATCGAAGTGAAGGTCGCCGGCGTCAAAGCTCAGCTTGTTCACGCGGTCGGCGTCAGCGGCGAACCAGGCCTTGAGGTCGATACCCTCGGCCTCGAGCTTCTCCTGATGAGCCTCGAGCGCCTTCCAAGCGGCGGTCGACGTAGCGTCGATAGGTGCGGCAACAGTTGCCATAAAGTCCTCCTCAGCATACGGGCGCAAGCCTCCATGCGCCCGGATAATCAGATAGTCCTATTCTAGCGCAGGTCAAGACTACAATCAGCGAGCGTTGCCAATCCGCCCCCCAACGGCAACCGACCAAAAAGGGACAGGTTTATTTTGGCAGGTCAAACGCTTTACCAACCAAAAATAACCTATCCCTTTATGGTAAATATTAGGCCGCGGCGCACACACTGCCGAGCAGCTCGCGCAAGGGCGAGCCGATACCCTCCAGCAGTTCGGGAGCGATGATGGCGAAAACGGGAACCTCGCCGGCACCCACAACGGCGGGCACTTTTCCCTCGGAGACGATGCATCCGTAGGGAACAAAGCCGTCCTCGCCGGCATCGAGCACGGCCATGCGACGAGCGAGTTCGCGCGCAAAGCCCGCCGTATCGGCATCGCCGATCGCCAGGACAAAGTCCACGCCCTCATCGGTCGCCAGGGCTACGGCCTCATCGACCAAATCGTCTCCCCCGTCGCCCCCGACCAAGCCGCAACGAAAGAGCACGCGTTCGAGCAGGGCGCGATCGAGCGAGCCCAGCGCCGCCGAAACGAGCTCATCACGCGTGTGCTTGTCGCCTCCCAGCACGACCAGTGTCTTGGTGCCGCCATAGTGGGCAACCAATCGCCCGCACCAGCGAGCCACGTCCCCATCCGCAACCAAGCGCGTCGGCATACCAAACCCATAGTTAACCATTATCCCCACAACCCTTCCGTGCTTTATGGTGGCATCAATCGTTAGCCTCATGCTACGAAGCGAGCTTTTCCGAGCTGTTTCGCGCTCTTTAGGGCTGCGTTAAAAACCCGATGCAACCGCACGACCATACCTGCCAAAAAGGGACAGATTTTGACGGCGTCCGGTCGAGCAGGTATTATCGAACAGGTATTCGATAAGAACATGTGTTTGATAGGAGGGCTCGGATGGCGCACGAGCAGCACACCTACATCTGCATCGACCTCAAGACGTTTTATGCCAGCGTCGAGTGCGTCGATCGTGGGCTCGATCCGCTCACCACCAACCTGGTCGTTGCCGACGAATCGCGCGGACGCACGACTATCTGTCTCGCTATCACGCAGGCTATGAAGGACCTAGGGATTCACAACCGCTGTCGCCTGTTCGAAATACCCGATGGCATCGACTACATTAAGGCCGTACCGCGCATGCAGCACTACATGGAGGTGTCGGCGCGGATCTACGGTATCTACCTGGAATACGTCAGTCCGCAAGACGTTCACGTCTACTCAATTGACGAGTGCTTTATCGACGTGACGCCATATCTGGACCTCTATCACACCGATGCGGAAGGCTTCGCCTGCATGTTGCGCGACGAGGTCCTCGCGCGCACCGGCATCACGGCGACGGTCGGCATCGGCCCCAACCTATTCCAGGCCAAGGTAGCACTCGACATCACTGCCAAGCATGTGCCCAGTCGCATCGGCACACTCGACGACGAGACCTTTCGCAAGGAGATCTGGCCCCATCGCCCCATCACCGACATCTGGGGCATCGGCCCCGGCGTGGCGGCCCGTCTCGAGAAATACGGTGTCTACGACCTGATGGGGGTCGCAGCGCTCGACGAGAACCTGCTCTACGACGAACTCGGCGTCAATGCCGAATATCTTATCGACCACGCCTTCGGGCGTGAGCCGACAACCATCGCCGATATCCAAGCTTATCGCCCGCAAGCGACCTCGACCACCACAGGGCAGGTGCTCTCGAAGGGCTATGCCTATGAGCAGGCCTACACCGTCTTGCGCGAGATGGTCGACAACGCCGTGTTGGACCTAGTCGATAAGCACGTGGTCTGCGACAGCATCTCGCTCTTTGTGGGTTATGCGAGCGAACGAGCTGACATACGCCGCCTCGACGCCAGCGGTACAGCGCAATATGTGGACGGATGCGGACACCTACGCTCGAGCACGTCGAGCATCGAACCCACCGCAACCGCCGGCCCTGAGCTCGCGCCCCGTGCGCCCAAGCCCGTCCAGCGCGATGACGAACGGCGCCGTCTGGTGCGCGAGGCGCAGGCAATCGATGGCATCTTTGTGGGCGAACACGGCGGCAAACCGCGCGGTGGCTATGCTGCCCTCTTTGCGCACTCCAACGCCTCGCGCAAGCTGCCCGAGCGCACCAATTCGTTTAAGAAGATCATGGGCTATTTCGATGACCTTTGGGCACAAACGGTCGATCCCAAACGACCGGTCAAGCGCATCAACCTGGGATTTGGCAACCTCATGCCGGAGGAGTTTGCCACCATCGATCTATTTAGCGATGTCGAGGCCGATGAGCGCGAGCGCGAGCTGGCCCGTGCCGTCCTGGCCGTAAAGGGCAAATACGGCAAAAACGCGCTCGTCAAGGGGCTGAGCTTTACCGCCGGCGCCACCGCACGCGAACGCAACGATCAGGTCGGAGGACACCGTGCCTAAACCAAAGCAACCCATGCGCCCGCCCACCGCCTTCGAACGCCTGGCCGACCCTGAGGGAAGACGCCGCGCCGCCGACCCCAACCTCACGGCCAACGGCGCCGTTCGCGCCGGACGCGCCGCGCAGTTTATGCCCTTCGCCGCCCTCACGGGGTACTACGAGCTCGTACGTAAGCAAGAAATCACCATCGAGCCCAAGTGTGAGCTCACGGAAGAAAAAGCCCTCGAGCTTTCGAAAAAGCTCGAGGGCCTCAAGCGCGGAGACCTGCTCCGCGTGACCTATTACGATACGTACGGCTATCGCTCCCGCACCGGCATCCTCGACGAGGCACTCCCTGCCTTCAAGCTCCTCAAGCTCAAAGACATCGCCATCGATTTCGATGACATTCTAGACATCAAACTGCGCGGACGAGCCTAGACAAGGAAATGCATCCAAGGCGGCGCTTACAGCGTCATGACGTAGTAACCCGCGTCCTTCACGGCCGCCACGAGAGCACCGCGATCGATCGGCTGCTTAGAGCGCACGCGTGCCGTGTGGTCCGCATACGTCACCGTTGCCCACACGCCATCCAGTGCATTGAGGGCATTGGCCACATTCTGAGCGCAGCCATCGCAGCTCATACCGCCGATGAGCAGCTCATCGCTATAGGGGTAGTGGGACAGATCGGTATCCGCAACCACTACCTTCTTGGCCTTCTTACCGCTCGCGCCATCGCTGCAACAACTCTTCCCGTGTGTCGAAGCGGCAATGCGACGCAGTCCAAAAAACATGCCGACGGCAATGACGGCCAGCACGATGAGATTCGCAGGGTTGAGCAAGTCACTCATGCGTTCCCCTTTCAAGTAGCCCTATCTAGATACCCCCATGGGGTGTCCCTATCTTAACCCAAAACCATGTCCGTTCGATCAATTAGTTTCCCTTTTCTTACTTTTTAGTTGACCTAGGCTTACTTTCGTGTATAAGTTTTCCTAGGTTAACAAGTGAGGACTCGAAAGGAGCGACGTGACTCGGACCATTGACATCCCAACGTTTCAGACGGCGGTCGTGCGTAACTGCTCCCCCACGCTCGCGGGTATCAAACCCGCTTCGCTCTTTACCTATCCCGGCGTCTACGCCCGTCAAGATGGCTCGAGCGCAACCGCGGCAATCGAAGATCGCCGAACGCGTCTGCTCAACGTTATCGCTCAGTGCAATCATGAGCTCGATCCGCTCGGCATCCACCTGAGTGTTTTGGTCTGGCGACCTTGCGGAGCGCTCGTCTACGTATACCGCCCCGCGGATCTCATGCGCTACCTATCCGACCCCCGAGCCGCAAGCGCGCTTGTCAGCGAAGGCTACGATATCCGCAACCTGCCCTCATCCCTCGTGCATCTCGCCGCGCGTATCACGCAGGCCAGCAGCAATGCCGCGGAAAGCGCTTATGGCAGCAGCCCTTGCGCACTCGCCCAAGATAGGCCTTGCGATAAGGGTTGCACCTGCGAGTTCCCCCACGAAATTGGCTACTTTTTGGGCTATCCCTACGAAGACGTGCATCAGTTTATCGTCCAGCATGGCGAAAACTACAAGGTCTTTGGCGCCTGGAAGGTCTACACGAATGTCGAGCAGGCGCTCACGACCTTCGACTCCTATCGCGCCTGCAC
The DNA here is from genome assembly GCF_040093305.1 of Collinsella sp. CLA-AA-H302. Lineage (NCBI taxonomy): Bacteria > Bacillati > Actinomycetota > Coriobacteriia > Coriobacteriales > Coriobacteriaceae > Collinsella > Collinsella sp. CLA-AA-H302. The sequence goes on along the minus strand of NZ_JBBNJW010000009.1, from coordinate 73,094 downwards.
GCAATACCTCACCTATGTCTATCAGCAGGGCTACAGCCTGGCACAACTTGCCCAGGCAACCCGATAGAACGTATAAACCGCGGCCGCGTGCCGCACAACCGAAAGGACTCAACATGAGCAAGATTGCCGTCGTCTATTGGAGCGGTACGGGTAACACCGAAGCCATGGCCAACTTCGTCGCCGAGGGCGCGACGTCAGCCGGAGCCGAGGCAGAGGCCATCTCCTGCGCCGACTTCTCCGCCGACAAGGCCGCCGAATATGATGCCTTCGCCTTCGGCTGCCCCGCCATGGGCTCCGAGGAGCTTGAGTATGACGAGTTTCAGCCTATGTGGGATGAGGTCAAGGAGACCCTCGGCGACAAGAAGGTCGTCCTCTTTGGCTCCTATTCGTGGGCCGAGGGCGAGTGGATGGACAACTGGAAGGCCGACGCCGACGAGGCCGGCGTCAACGTCGTGGACTCCGTCATTTGCTACGATGCGCCCGACGATGAGGGCGAGGCGGCCTGCAAGGCCCTCGGAGCCGAGCTGGCCTAGCAGCGCCACACGCCCCATCGAATCGGGCCCATCTCAAAACACGACTGCACCCTACAAAAGCGGGGGCTGGAATCAATCCAGCCCCCGCTTTCCGTAAGGATAGCTTTGCAAAGCAGCTACGAGATATTGCCCAAGAACGCCTTGGTGCGCTCGCTCTTGGGGTGGTCGAAGACCTCGCTCGGCGTACCCTCTTCCACAATGACGCCGCCGTCCATAAAGACGACGCGGTCGGCGACATCGCGGGCAAAGCCCATCTCGTGCGTCACGACGATCATGGTCATGCCGTCGCGGGCCAGATCGCGCATAACGCCCAGCACGTCGCGGACAAGCTCGGGGTCGAGCGCCGAGGTGGCCTCGTCAAAGAGCATGACGTGCGGGTTCATCGACAGGGCGCGGGCGATGGCAACGCGCTGCTGCTGGCCGCCCGAAAGCTGACTCGGCATAAAATCGATGCGCTCGGCCAGACCGACCTTGGTGAGTTCCTCGACGGCGATCTTCTCGGCCTCTTCCTTGCTGCGCTTGAGCACCTTTTGCTGCGCAAGCATGACGTTCTTTTTGACCGACAGGTGCGGGAACAGGTTGAACTGCTGAAAGACCATGCCCAGGTGCGTACGCACTTTGTTGAGGTCGACACCCTTGGCGCACACATCCACGCCCTCAACGATAATCGAGCCACTCGTGGGATGCTCCAGACGATTGATGCAGCGAAGCATCGTCGACTTGCCCGAGCCCGAGGGGCCCAAGACCACAACGACCTCACCCTTGTGCACATCCAGATCGATATCGCGCAGGACCACGTTGTCGCCAAAGGCCTTCTGGAGATTCTTGATGCTGACGACGACCTCGTTCGAGTTATTGGTTTCGCTCATAATAGAACCTCCTTACAGACCAGCGATATGGTCGGCGGGCGTCGCGACAACCTGTCCGGCGCTCTTGGTGGGACGCTTCTTCTTGGTTTCGGCAGTACCCAGAAGCCTCGCCTCAAGACCGCTCACCAAGCGAGCAAGCGGCAGGGTGATGACCAGGTAGAACAGGGCGGCAACCACATACGGCGTGATGGAGCCCGTCGTGGCCACGATGGTGCGGGCGTTCATGACGATCTCGACCACGCCCACGGCCGCGAGCAGCGACGTATCCTTGTAAAGCAGGATGAACTCGCTGGTCAACGTAGGCAGGACATTGCGGAACGTCTGCGGAATCATAACGTAGAGCAGTGTCTGGAAGGCGTTCATGCCCAGAGAGCGAGCCGCCTCGTTTTGGCCCTTGGGGATCGACTGAATACCGGCGCGGAAGATCTCACACAGATAGGCGGACGAGTTCATGGCCATGACGATGACGCCCAGCACATAGTCGTCAACCTTGACGCCGGCCAGCGGCAGGCCAAAGAACGCGATGTAGATCTGCAGGAACGCCGGCGTACCACGGATGATATTCACATAGATGCCGGCAAGGCAACGCAGGATGCGTGACTTGGAGATGCGCATGAGCGACAAGGCAAAGCCAAAGGGAATTGCCAGCGGAAACGCCACGAGCACGATCGAGAGCGACATGAGGAAGCCCTTAAAGACGATCGGAAGGCTTTGGACCAAAATGACCGGGTTCAAGAACAGGCGCAGGAACATATTGGAGTTCCAAGCCTCGACCCACGGCTGCTCCTTAAGATCGGCCAGGAAGTTATCGAATGCCGTCACGCCCTTGATCTCGACGGAAGGAATCTTGGAAATCTTCTTGGTCGAACCGTCGGCGAGCGTATAGGTGCCACTAAAGGCCTCGTCGCCGCCCTCGACGGGGAAGGTCACACCGTAAACCTCGACGCGGAAAAAGCCGCCGGCCGGTGCCGTCTCGCCAAAGTCGATCTTGAGCGTCTGGCCATCCGCCTTGCATGTGGGCTTCATGGGCGTACGGTCCATGAGGTCCTCGCCCGAGAGCATCGTCAGGCGCGTGTCGTCGGCACCAAACGTCGTGCCGTCGACAAACGTCAGCGAAAGACCGCTCAGCTCCTCATCGGCATCGGCTTGGACCTCCCAGGTAATGCGCGTCTCGGTACCGCCGACCACGTCGCTGCCCGAACCGGTATTGGGTCGGGCAGTTATCTTTGCGGTCTCAAGCGCCTGGGCGGTCGAGGGTGTATACGCCCCCGCGCACACCAGCGCGAGCGCCACGGCCATGGCGCAGGCTAGCTTTTGGAGTAAGGCGGGCAGTGGAGAGTACTGCTCCGTGGCCCCTTTGTTCAATTGAGACAAGGTGGCTCCTATCGTAGAAGTTGCCGGCAAAACAAGACGGAAACGCGGTCCGTCGAGAGAAGCGCAAAGGCCCTCTCCGCAAAACGGAAAGGGCCCACGCGCAATCAAGCATCTATTTACTTGATGTTGTACTTAGCCATGAGGGCGTCGACGGTACCGTCATCGGTTAGGTCCTTGATGGCCTGGTTGATGTCGTCCTTGAGCTTGGTGTTGCCCTGGTTGATGGCGATGGCGTACTCCTCGCCGGTGCTGATCTGCTTGATGGTCTGGCAGGTGTTGAACTGCTCGGCGGTCAGCTGGCTGGCAACGGAGCGGTTGGTCACCACGGCGTCGCCCTTATCGGACTGCAGGGCGCTGAAGCACTCGGTAGCGTCCTTATAGGGAACGATCTTGGCCTTGGGGAAGTTCTCCTGGGCAAAGGCCTCGGCGGTCGATCCAGACTGGACGATGATGGTAGCGTCAGCGTTGTTGAGCTTCTCGCTGTAGTTGTCGGCCGTGATGTCGGCATTATCGACCTTGGTCACGATAGCCTGATCGTCCATGTAGTAAGAGTCGGAGAAAGCGACTTCCTTCTCACGCTCGGGCGTGTCAGTGATAGCCGCGATGGCGACGTCGTACTTGGCGCCCGAAGCGACGCCGGGAACGAGCGTGTCGAAGTCGTTGTTGACGTACTCGACATCCAGACCCAACTTGTCACCGATAGCCTTGATGAGTTCAAGGTCAAAGCCCTGGTAGTCGCCGTTGTCATCCTTGTACTCAAACGGCGCGTACTCGGCAGAGGTGCCGACGGTGAGCGTACCGTCCTTGACGAGCGCGTACTCCTTGGAGCCGTCGACCTTCTCGACCTTAGCGTCGTCAGAGCTGCTGGAACCAGCATCAGAACCAGAGGTGGCGTTGGACGAGCCGCAGCCCGTCAGAGCAAGGGCGAGCGCCATAGCACCCGTGGCGGCAAATGCGCCGAGCTTCTTCAGCTTCATAATCAGTCTCCTTCCGGTGACCTCGTTTGATTCAGAGGTCTGCAAAAACTGATGGTTATTATGCACCCGCTTGGAAGAATCTGCAATTAGAAAACTGATTGAAACAAACCCATAACGTGAATGGAGCACTCCACTTTATGGCAGCCTTTACTGCTGCAACGACCTTAACAGTTTGATTTCAGCCGCATAACCTGCAAGTTCGTTCGGCGTCTCCAAGATGAATGGCAATGCGCGCAAGCGGCCATTCGATACAATATTCTGTATAACCTGCATACCGCCGCCAAACTCTTCACTACCCAGGTAGCCCTTGCCGATGCACTCGTGGCGATCCTTATGGGCGCCACAAGGGTTCTTCGAATCGTTGATGTGTACGGCATGCAGGCGATCGATGCCCACCACGCGGTCGAACTCGTCGAGTACGCCGTCCAGATCATGGATGATGTCGTAGCCGGCATCGCTCACATGGCAGGTGTCCAAACAAACGCCCAGCTTATCGGACAGCTCTGGACACTTGGCGGCAACCCCCTCGATAATGCACGCCAGCTCTTCAAAGCTACGGCCCACCTCGGTGCCCTTACCCGCCATGGTCTCGAGCAATACCGTCGTCTGCTGTCCCCCAAACATCACCTGGCACAGCGTGTCGACAATCATCTGAATGCCGGCGTCTGCCCCCTGTCCCACATGCGCGCCGGGATGGAAGTTGTAGTAGTTGCCGGGCAGTGCTTCCAGACGCTGCAAATCTTCCGCCATAGCCTCCAAGGCAAACTCGCGCGCCCGCTCCTTAGCGGAGCAGGGGTTATAGGTATACGGGGCATGCGCCACCAGCGGTCCAAAGTCGTTTTGCGCCATAAGCTCGCGCAGAGCCGCCACGTCATCCATGTCAAGGTCTTTTGCCTTGCCACCGCGCGGGTTGCGCGTAAAGAACGCAAAGGTATTGGCACCAATGGACAACGCCGTCTCCCCCATTGCCCGATAGCCCTTCGTCGTCGAAAGATGACACCCGATCGTCAGCATCTCCAGCTCCCCCTCATCAGTTGCGGTGAAATACGGTCTATTGGTGCCTTATTTTGGCGCAAACAGACCGTATTCCACCGCAAGATATAAAAGGGGCATCAGGGGCACGGTCCGCCGAGCCCCCCTTGAGCAGCAGCACCGCAGCCTAGAGCGCCAAGCAAATCGCATCGATGATCTGCGCGCAGCGCTGTGTGGCGGCAAGGGGCATGACGGGACTCTCGAGTTTCCCCGCCCGGATGAGCTGAGTCGCATGCGAAGCTTCGCCGTAAAAATCATCGACCTCAAATGGGGCGTCGATTTCGAGCACTCGACCGTCGGAGTACTTCACATGGGCGAGCTCGGGGCGATGGAGGCGCTCGATTTCCAACGAACCCCGTTCGCAGGCAATCGTTAAGCGGCTTTCATATGCTGCTTTGCCGTCGCACACCATATGAATGGGTATACCGCCGACACTCATATGAATCTCATCGGCCCAATCCACGCGGCCGCGCGATACGTCACGCCAGCGAACTTCACGAGACGAAACATCGCACGCACCCGCAAGCAAATCCTCAAACCACCCGACCGCATAGCAGCCCATGTCATATAGACAGCCGCCCTGCAACGGATCGAGCAGATAACTCGAAGGGGACTCACCATAATCGAGTTTTTGCACGCTTTCGATCGAGACGATACAGCCGAGCTCGCCCGACGCAAGCAAGTCCTCCACGCGAGTGCGCATCGGGCAAAACCGATTCTTCATCGCCTCCATAAACAGCACGCCGCACTCGCGAGAGGCGGAGGCAATCGAGAGAGCCTCTTCCTCACTCAAAACGGCCGGCTTTTCGCACAGCACGGCCTTTCCGGCGCGCAGCGCGCGACAGGCCCAACGCGTATGCATACCATGCGGAAGAGCCAAGTAGATTGCGTCGACATCGGGGTCGGCAATCAGCGCATCATAAGCCGCATCGCCGCCATCGTCAGCCGTGACATAACTGTGCGCAGCATCGATCGAAAACGCCCTGCAAAACTCCTCAACATGCGAAGGAGTGCGACCGGCGGCAGCCACAAGCCGTGCCCTGTCGACCTTCTTGAGCGACGATGCAAATCGATGCGAAATGTGCCCAGCGCCCAAAACGCCCCAACGAACCTCACGCAAATCATCACATGAATCCCGATGGCCCACGACAGCTCCCTTCAGTTGCGACGAAATAGTTCCTGCTATCGCCCTATTCTGCCGCAAACAGGAACTATTCCATCACAAGATATAAAAGGGTCATGAGGAGCGAGTTTTGCTGAAGACTTTAAGCGCGGCCGTTACGGGGCCAGGCTGGAAACGTCGGCGCGCGTCGTCGAGACGCTCGGGGATATCGATGTGTTGCGGGCAGTGACGCGCACATTTGCCGCACTTGACGCAATTGCTCACCAACTTGGGCTCGCTCGTCCGCACCGCGCTCGCCGTAAAGTATTGAGACAGCCCCGTAAACCAACTATGCGCATAGCTTGCGTTGTAGGCGGCAAAGCAGCCGGGAATATTGATGCCCTTGGGGCATGGCATGCAGTAGCCGCACCCCGTACAGGGCACGCGATTCGATTTCTCAAACTCTTCCAGCACACGTGCGATGGTATCGAGCTGCTCTGCCGTCATCGAATTCGGCAGTGCGCGATCCGCCAATGCCGCGTTCTCGTCCACCTGTGCGGTATCGGTCATGCCCGAAAGCAGCATCGTGACTTGAGGATGGTTCCACACCCACGAAAGGCCCCAAGCAGCCGGCGTCTTCAGGTACGGATCGCGTACGTCATCGAGCGCGGCGCGGGCCCGCGGAGGCAGCTTGCCCGCCAGGCGTCCACCCAAAAGCGGTTCCATCACAAACACCGCGAGCCCGCGCTCGGCGGCTGCTATAAGTCCCGCCGTTCCCGCTTGGTAGCGCTCTCCAGCGTAGTTGTACTGGATCTGGCAAAAATCCCAGTCATACGTGTCAAGCATCGTGAGGAAGTCCGCCGCACTGCCGTGGTACGAAAAACCTATCTGGCGAATACGCCCCGCAGCCTTTTGGTGCGCAATCCAGTCTTCGATGCCCAACGCCACCACGCGCTCCCACTGGGCGGGCGAAGTGATGTTGTGCATAAGGTAATAGTCGATATGGTCGGTCCGCAGGCGACGCAGTTGCTCGTCGAAGAACCGGTCGAAATCCTCCGCGCACTTGCACGAAGCGTGCGGCAACTTGGTCGCCAGCAACACCCGGTCGCGCAGCCCCAAGCGCTCAAGTGAGGCGCCCACGCACGCCTCGTTACCGGAATAGAGATACGCAGTATCCAGATAATTAATCCCCTGCTCCACCGCATGGGAAATGATGGCATCGGCTGTCTTCGCATCGGGGTGTCCCGGCGAACCGGGAAACCTCATGCAGCCCAGACCCAGAGCAGATATTCGGTTACCACTTTTGGGGTCAACGCGGTATTGCACGGCCCCTCCCTTCGCCATCAGCGCCCCGGCAAGGCGAAACACAATGGTCACGCAGCCGAAACATCGTGGAATCGCAATCGAGAACGTATCGTAACGCAGCAGAAATCGAGCCGTCACGACACCGCTTTAACATCAGCAAAAAGCCCGATGAAAGGAGGCGAGCGTGGTCACACGCGAGGACGCCTACCCCTATCCCGGCGAGCAATACATCCTCTCGGTCGACCGTTACCAGATCGAGGTCATGGACCATCTGGACGAGCTTCCCGCCACGGGCGCCGTCATCTTCTGCACCTTCCCCAAGGTGCGTGATGGCGTCGGATATCCCGCACGTGTCTTTGCGGTCTGCCCCGCGTCATAAGTTCCCATGCGTTTGTTCTTCTAAATACGGCCATCCGGTGCACGCGACATGGCCCGGCGGCATACAGTCCATCAGACGCCCCATACGCGGGCGCCTTTTTATGGGGAGATGATTCACATGCAGATCAACAAGGTCGCCTTCATCGGCAAGGGCGGCGTGGGCCTGCTCTACGGCAGCATGATCGCCCAAGCGCTCGGCAACGACGCCGTCGAATACGTTATGGACGACGCGCGCTTTGAGCGCCACGCGGGTGATGCGCTCACCGTCAACGGCAAGCCCTGCGCGCTCAAGTCCGTCCGCGCGAGCGAGGCGACGCCCGTCGACCTGGTCATCCTGACGGTCAAGACAACCGGACTCGACCAGGCGCTCAAGACTATGGAACGCATCGTAGGGCCCGACACGCTCATCGCATCCCTATGCAACGGCATCACCAGCGAGCAAAAGATTGCCGAGCGCTTTGGCTGGGAGCACACCGTCCTCGGAATCTGCCAAGGCATGGACGCTGTGTTTCTCAACGGCGCGCTCACCTTTACCAATGCGGGCGAGATCCGCTTTGGTGCGGCCGCCGGCACCGACCCCGCGACCGTCACCGCTATCGACGGGCTCTACACGCGCTGCGGCATCGCCCATACCGTCGAGCACGACATCGCACATCGCATGTGGGCCAAACTCATGCTCAACGACGGCATCAACCAGACCTGTATGGCCTACGGCGGCACCTACGGAAGCGCTACGGAGCAGGGCTCCGAGCAGCTCCGCAGTTTTGTCTCCGCCATGCGCGAGACGCTTGCAGTCGCCAATGCCGAGGGCATCGAGCTCACCGAGGAAGACCTGACGCAGATGGTGCGTCTCATAAAAGGGCTCGATCCCGCCAGCATGCCCTCGATGGCGCAAGACCGCATCGCTCAACGCAGAACCGAGGTCGAGGAATTTGCGGGTACCATCTGCCGCCTCGCGGCCAAGCACGGTATCCAGGTGCCGCAAAACGAATGGCTCTATTCGCGCATCCGCGAAATCGAGGCCAGCTGGTAACGCCGCCGCACCGCATCCAACAGTCTCAATAGCAAAAACCGCCGCAAAGGGCACTCCCCTTGCGGCGGCTTCTTTCTTCATCTGCGGCCAAAACGATCTTCTCGGCTGTTAGAGCTGCGAATCCCGCACCTCATCCTCATCATCGCGGCAAAGCGTCACGCCCGCGCTTCCCAGCAGCGCTGCTGCGATGAGCGCGCCAACCACAATAGGAGCAGCACCGCACGAGCCCTGCATGCCCGCGATCAGCGCGGCCGTAGGACCAAGGCAGCCAAGCACTAACGCGACGGCGGCAATAGCGATATCTCGAGCGTTCATGAGACCACTTCCTCCACGGGAAAGACCTTGTTTCTCATGACTTAGTGTGCCCCGCGCCCATATGCCCAACGTAGCGCCACGGTAAGGGTTCTGTTAACCCAAATGCACATGTAAAACGGGCGTCCCTACGTTGCCCGAAAGCTCGGTAAAGACGCCCGCCCATCATATGTCTATAGCGCGAATAGATTACCAACCGGTGTAGTAATCGGTAGTTCCGGCTGCGCAACCAGAATCGTAGACCTTGCACTCGCCCTTGGAGCCGGTAAACGTGGAGCCCTGAGCTTTATCGCCAGCGGCCACGACGTAGTAGCCGTCGGAATCACGCCAAAAGCCCTCGGAATCCTGCGTCCACTCACCTGTGCGGTGATGGTACAGCACGTTGCTGCTGTAATAGGTCTCGCGACGACCGTTGTAGTTGTTAACGCCACCGGAGCGCGTCAGTCCCGAGCCGTTCGCATAGTAAGCGGCGGCAACGTACGACGAGCTGTAGCCGGCATTGTAATACGAAGCCTGGGCCGCCGCGGCCTCGGCCTCGGCGGCCTCAAGCTCAAGTGCCTCACGCTTGGCATCCTCCAGCGTGGCGCGAAGTTCATCAAGCTCGGTCGACTTGGCGTCGACCTCCTCCATCGTCATCAGGCTGCCCGCGCCGTCAATGCACTCTTGGAGCACGGCACGCTCGTCATCGGCGGCGTAGTCGCCATACATGTTCATGATAATTTGGGCACGAACTTCCAAAGAGTCGCGCTTGGCCTCCATGGTGGCGTTCCACTCCTGCATGGAGCCAAAACCGTCGCCGCGATAATCGACGGGCTGCATCAGCGTCGCCTCGGAGGGCGTGGACCCAACCGCGTCGGACAGCGTCGCTGCGTGGGCCTCGGTTGCGCCGGCACCCACCAAAAGTGCCACGGCAAGCGTAGCGGAAAGGGCGGCGGCCTTCGGTTTTCGTGAATCGATCCTCATGTAGCTGGAAACCTCCGTAGTGCGTTTTTGCTGCGTCTAAGCTGCGTGTGATTCGATCGCGCTGCATAGTACCCCGAGCAATTCGCGACCTGCGGTTTTTCTCAAAAGGTGCACGTCATTTGCGTAAAACTCACATTCACTTAACAGCAGTTTTCCATATCTAGATTGGATATTCGACGCTAAAAAGCCTGTTTTTTTAGCCATTCCTATGCAAAAAAGGCACCTGCGCAAACATTGTTCGCACAGGTGCCTTGAGCAGGCATTTTATGCAGTTATACCTATCGGGTCGCAAGGGGTCCTTGCACAAGTCGTCTTACTCGTCCAGCGCGGCGAAGGCCTGCTTCAGATCCCAAATGATATCCTCGGCGTTCTCGGTACCGATGGAAAGACGGATCGTGGAGGGCGTGATGTTCTGCTCGGCGAGCTCCTCGGCAGAGAGCTGGGAGTGCGTGGTGGTAGCCGGGTGCACGACGAGCGACTTGACGTCGGCCACGTTGGCAAGCAGCGAGAACACCTGCAGATGATCGATGAACTTCCAGGCCGCCTCCTGGCCACCCTTAATCTCAAAGGTAAAGATCGAGGCACCGCCGTTGGGGAAGTACTTCTGATAGAGCTCGTGATCGGGGTGCTCAGGCAGGCTCGGGTGGTTCACCTTGGCGACGTGGCTGTCACCAGCCAGGAACTCAACGACCTTCTTGGTGTTCTCAACATGACGGTCAACGCGCAGCGACAGAGTCTCGGTGCCCTGGAGCAGAACCCAGGCGTTGAACGGGCTGATGCAGGCGCCCTCGTCACGCAGCAGAATAGCGCGGACATAGGTTGCGAAGGCGGCGGGACCGGCAGCCTCGGCAAACGAAACGCCGTGGTAGGAGGGGTTGGGCTCGGCGATCTGGGCGTACTTTCCGCTCGCCTTCCAATCGAAGTTACCGCCGTCGACGATCACACCGCCCAGCGAGGTGCCGTGGCCGCCGATGAACTTGGTTGCGGAGTGGACGACGATGTTGGCACCATGCTCCAGCGGACGGAACAGATACGGGGTGCCGAAGGTGTTGTCGACGACAACCGGCAGACCGTGCTTCTTGGCGATCTCGGAGATGGCGTCGATGTTGGGGATGTCGGAGTTGGGGTTGCCGAGCGTCTCGAGGTAGATGACCGTGGTGTTGTCCTTGATGGCCCCCTCGACCTCTTCCAGGTTACGGGCATCGACGAAGGTGGTCTCGACGCCAAACTGGGAGAGCGTATGCTCCAGCAGGTTGTAGGAGCCACCGTAGATGGTCTTCTGGGCAACCACATGGTCACCGGCCTGGGCAAGTGCCTGCAGGGTATAGGTGATGGCAGCGGCACCGGAGGCGACGGCAAGACCGGCCACGCCACCCTCGAGCGCGGCGATACGGTCCTCAAAGACGCCCTGAGTGGAGTTGGTCAGGCGGCCGTAAATGTTGCCGGCGTCGGCAAGACCAAAGCGGTCAGCAGCATGCTGGGAGTTACGGAACACATAGCTCGTGGTCTGGTAGATAGGCACGGCGCGGGCATCGGATGCGGGGTCGGCGCTCTCCTGGCCAACATGAAGCTGCAGGGTATCGAAACCAAAGGTGTGCTCGGGGTTGTTGATGAACTGGCTCATGATGATCTCCTTGATCGAACGAAAGTAAATAAAAAGAGAAAAGTAAGTCGCTGTCTCCTGATCACGCCAACGGGCGCAAACAGGAGCCCGGCATTCGTCTTGGTAAGCAGTTCATATGCGGTCCTCCTTTTGACATCCCGGTTCCGTGGTCGGCTTAATTACCTACCGCCTTTGTGTGTTTTGAATAGTACGAGCATTGTTTCGCTCAGTCAATCACTTAAAAGCGCTAACCTGTTATCTGTTTTATAGATAGCAATCGAAAGGATGGCGTCGATGACCCTTCAGCAGCTTCGCTTTCTGATCGCCGTGGCAGAGTCCGGCTCAATCAACGCCGCAGCTCAGCGCCTCTATACCGCTCAGTCCAACATCTCAAACGCCGTCAAAAGCCTAGAACAAGAGCTCCATCTGGAGATCTTTACGCGCTCCAGCCGCGGCGTCACGCTCACCAACGACGGCACCGAGCTTTTGGGCTATGCGCGCCAGGTCGTAGAGCAGGCCGACATGCTCGAGGCGCGTTACGAGGACGGCGGCACGCCCCAAGCGCGCCTCGCCATTTCCGCCCAGCACTACGCCTTTTCGGTCGAGGCCTTTGTCAACGTGGTCGAGCGCTGCCGCGACAGCAAGTTCGAGTTCATCATGCGCGAGACCACCACATCGCAGATCATCGATGACGTCCGTGCGTTTCGCAGCGATATCGGCATTCTGTATCTGGATGACTTTAACGCCCGCGTTCTGCAGAAGGCCTTCGCCGATGCCCGCGCAAGCTTCCATCCCCTATTTGACGCGACGGTTCACGTCTTCGTGAGCGAGCACCACCCGCTCGCACGCCGCCCGCGGCTGTCCCTTGCCGACCTCACGCCCTATACGCGCTACAGCTTTGAGCAGGGAACCTCAAACTCCTTCTATTACGCCGAGGAACCTTTTAGCTATATCCCTTGCGACCGCAACATACGAATCTCGGACCGCGGAACACTTACTAACTTACTTATCACGTCGAACGGTTACACCCTGTCGACCGGTGTCCTCTCCAATGAAATGCAAGGGGGTATGGCATCGATCCCGTTAGCAGACGCCCCAACGATGCACGTAGGCTATATCATGCACGACGAGCGCAAGCCCTCTCCCCTCTTGCAGCAATACCTCGACGAGCTCAACCGCATCATCCATGCCAACTAACAGTCGGAAGACAGGGTAGAAATCGTAGATTGCTAGCCCCCGGCGGGCATGGCGCTACAATGGTCACTCATATGAAATGCACTCAACGAAAGGAAGCCCGTGAAGGTCATCATCTACACCGACGGCTCGGCCCGATCAAATCCGGGACGCGGCGGCTACGGTGCCGTGCTCAAATACACCAACCCCGCCGGCAAGACCTTCACCTCCGAGCTTTCGCGCGGCTACGCCAAGACCACCAACAACCGCATGGAACTCATGGCCGTTATCGTGGCGCTCGAGGCGCTCAACCGCCCTTGCGAGGTCGAAGTCCATTCCGACTCACAGTACGTCGTCAACGCCTTTAACAAGCACTGGATCGACGGCTGGAAAAAGCGCGGATGGAAAACCGCCAACAAGCAACCCGTCAAGAACCGCGACCTGTGGGAACGCCTACTCACCGCCAAAAGCAAGCACAAAGTTGAGTTCATCTGGGTTAAGGGTCACGCCGGTCACGAGCTCAACGAGCGCTGCGACGAACTTGCCACCACGGCGGCCGACGGCAGCAACCTCGATATCGACACCGGCTTTAACGAGAGCGACCTGTAATAGCGTTTTCGCGCAGCTTTATATCCCCACGCGCTACACTCATCCTGTAGACCAAACAACGCAAGGGGGACGTATGCTGCGCATCGCGACCATCGGCACATCCATGATCACCGACGACTTTATCCAAGTCGTCAACGCCAACGACCAAGCCGCGTTTGTGGGCACGCTTTCACGCGATGCCAATCGCGGTGCTGCCTTTACCGCCGAGCGCGGTGGCGAGCGAAACTTTACCTCACTCGATGAGCTCGCGGCAGGCACCGACGTCGACGCCGTTTATATCGGCAGCCCTAACGCACTTCACTACGAGCAGGCCCTTGCCTGCATCGCCGGCGGCAAGCACGTCATCGTCGAGAAGCCCTTTTGTGCCACCGAAGCGCAGGCGCTCGAGGTCTTTCGCGCAGCCGAGGCGGCGGGCGTCGTAGCCCTCGAGGCCATGCGCCCGCTCCATGACCCCGCTTTCCACGCCATCGAGGACGCCCTGGGCGAGATTGCGCCCATTCGTCGTGCATCGTTGCGCTTTGGCAAGTATTCTTCGCGCTACAACGAGGTTCTCGCGGGGCGCGCCACCAATATCTTCGACTGCCACATGGCCTCGGGCTCCCTCATGGACATCGGCGTCTACACCATCGAGCCCATGGTCGAGATCTTCGGCATGCCCTCCGGTCTCACCAGCATGACCACGCTGCTTGACCCCTCAACGCAAGAGCTCACCCATGGCCCCATCGACGGCTGCGGCTCCATTCTCGCCAGCTATGGCGGAGGCCGCATTTCCGTCGAGCTCGCACACTCCAAAATAACGAATGACCTGCTGCCCTCGCAGATCGAAGGCGAGCTTGGCACTATCCAGATCGACCATCTGTCCACGCCCCGCAACGTCCGCATCGACTATCGCGGCGATGTCGTACGCGGCTCGGCGACCGAGGCACCGCGCGAACAGGGCGACAACGGCCGCGTGCTCGACCTGCCCAAATCGAGCAACACTATGGAATACGAACTCGCAGACTTTATCAGCGCCATCGGCGGTATCGATAACGTAAAGGAAGAGATTTGGGAGGCCCCGGCGGGACGCCACGAGCTCGGACACTACCGCGATGTCACGCTCATCTCACTGCGCATCATGGATGCCGTGCGTCAGCAGGCCGGCATTACCTTCCCCGCCGATTCAGTCAAGCAGGCCTAGCGATGGGCTTCTTTGACAAGTTCTTCCCCGGCATCAATCGAGAGCCTCAAAAACCGTCTGGCATCGAGCTCGAACTGCGACGCAGGCTTACGGTACTAGCAAGCGACGAGGCCACTCAAGACGCCCCGCAGCGCTATTTCCTGCGGTGGGAGGGGCAGGTCCAGGGCGTCGGTTTCCGCTTCACCAACACCAACCTCGCACAAACGCGCTCCCTCACCGGCCGGGTGAGCAACATGGAAGACGGCTCGGTCGAGATGGAGATACAGGGGGCTCCGGCAAACATCCTATCTCATCTCGAGGCGCTTCATGCCTCCTACGAGCGCATGGGAACGCGTTTTCGCCTCGTAGACGCCCAGGCCCGAGCCCCACTTGTCAATGAAGACGGTTTCAGTCCTCGTTATTAGTATTGTGTGCTAAATACGGTATCATTTACCTACGACCGTTAATAGAAAAGAGGCGAGGCGCATGGCGGTGCAAAGAAGGAATACCAGGCAGCGAAAGCTGGTTCTTGACGCCGTGCGCCAAAGCTACAACCATCCCACCGCCGACGAAATCTACAACGTCGTGCGCGCACAGGATGACAAAATCAGCCGCGGTACGGTCTACCGCAATCTCAATCTCTTGGCCGACGCCGGCGAGATTCTCTCCATCAAGACGCCGGGCGGCAGCCGCTTCGATCGCACGATCGAGCCGCATGCGCATATCATCTGCACCTCGTGCAGCCGCGTCATCGACGTACCGCTCCCCTTCGATGCCCAGCTCGACGCCAAGGCGTCCGAGCAAATCGGCTGGCACGTCACGTCGCACTACACCATCTTCGAGGGTCTCTGCCCCGACTGCCGGTAGATGTTTGGGGCATGCCTTAAAATCTACCCTTCCACCGATTACGGAAAAGTAAATCTCTAGGCATGTCCCAAATGTCTACTCGGCAAGCAGGCGGCGCAGCTCTTCTTCGACCGTGCGCACGTAGCGGACGCGGTCGTTGATGCCGCGCACGGTGGGGTTGCAGCTCTCCATCAGATAGGGATGGCCCACCACGTTGAGCATGTCGCGGTCGTTTTCGTTATCGCCAAACGCCATCATCTCGTCAGAGGAGATTCCCAGCGCGCGACCATAATCGGCAAGCGCGGACCCCTTGCCCGAGTCAAAGCCGATAAAGTCAGTCCATTCGGTTCCCGATGTCATCACGTCGACACGGTCGCTAAAGCGACCCGCAAAATATTCCAGCGCCGCCGGCTGCACTGCCTCGGGTGTTTGGAACGCGATCTTAATGACGTCCTCGTCAATGTCCTCGGGGCAATCAACCACAGCCACATCGCAGTGGACCTCATAGCGCAAATGGTCGACGAACGCATCATTGCCGCTTACGGTATAAAGGTGACCCTCGCAGGAAAGGGTTACGTCGGCATGAGGATAGGCGACCACGGCATTCGCGATATCCATCGCCAGGTCACGCTCCATAGCACGCTTGACGACAGCGCGCCCCTCACTCATGACCAGGGCGCCGTTTTCGCACACATAGGCAAGCTCGTCGGCCACCGGGGCAAACAGGTAGCGCAAGCTCGCATACTGACGACCGCTCGCCGGCATAAACACAATGCCGCGACGATGTAGCTCATCGATGAGTTCAAACGCCTCGGAACGCGGCTCGCGCTCCCCCGGATGCAGCAACGTGCCATCCAAATCGCAGGCGATCAGCTTGATTCCCTCAAGACCCAATTGTTTCCCCAAAACATCTCATCAACAGCAAGACGGACTTTGAATCGTTGCCTCTCAAAGTCCGTCTTGCGCATACGCACGCTAACAGCGCGCCTTCTTTACGATCGTAAAGTCTGGAGCCATACTCACAACGACATCCGCCGCGCTCGATGCAAAGCGCCTGTCCGCATCGAGTTCATGGGTAACCACCGAGAACCGAACGCCCTCGACACCCCGCAGCATGCGGCCCAAAACAGGCTGCACCGGCGTATACATGCGCACGACATGCTCGTCCGAGTCGCCCCGGAAGAGCGGCGCATGCATGTTGCCGATCTCCCAGCACGCATGCGCAAGCGCAATCGGATCCATGCGGTCGACTTCGACCAAATAGACCTCGGCGCTGCGCAGGCGCACGACAACCGCCACGGACACCGCGCCCGTGCGGTCGACAGCGAGCACGTCGCCGTCGGCAAGACGTTCAACATCTGCGGCATCCAGCCGGACATTCAACGTGCGCCCCAGCTCCGTCACGCCCACAAACGCGCGCGCATCAGCCTGGTCCCAATCGAGCAGCAGCTCGTCGATCTCAAAGATGCCGCCCAGCTCCCGACGAAGCAGGAGCTCATAGGACGGGTCGTTGAGATTTCCCAAGCGCTGCGTAGATACCAGGTCCGTGGGCATCAACTAGTCCTCGACCTCGACGAGCTCGATATCAAAGTTGAGGTCCTTGCCGGCCAGCTCGTGATTGGCGTCGAGCGTCACGGCCTCGGGCGTCACATCGATGACCACGGCGGGGACGGGCATACCGTTCGGCGTGGACAGGAAGAGCTTCATGCCTTTCTCGATCTGATCGATGTTGGGAACCTGTTCGGCCGGGAAGGTCAGGACCATCTCGGGGTTGTGCTCGCCGTAGGCATCGGCCGCAGGAATGTGCACGGTCTTCTTCTCGCCCACCCGCATGTCGACAACAGCGGCATCGAAGCCCTTGATCATCTGACCGGCGCCACAGGTGAACTCCAGCGGCTCGCCGCGATCGTAGGAGCTATCGAACTGCGTGCCGTCATCGAGCGTGCCGCGATAATGGGTCTTGACCTTCTTGCCCTGGTTGGACATGGAAACCTCCGTGATAAGGGCGGCGCACAACGCGGGCCGCCGTGAACATATGGCGCTAACTATACCCTAGTCATACAATTCAAGGACAGTTTGCAAAGAAACGCTGCAACCGGAGGAACTATGGCATATCCCGTATTTGACCTGCACTGTGACACCGCCGACCGCATCGGCTGGGCCACGCTCGATCTCGACCTGCGCTTTACCGCCGGCACCGACGGTTATTTCCCCGGCGACGAAACGCATCCGCAAGATTTCGACCTCATCGAGGGCAACGCCTGCGCCATCTCGCTCGCAAAGATCGGCAACACGCCGTGGGCGCAATGTTTCGCCACGTTTGTCCCCGACGAGATTCCCGCCGCCCACGCCGCGCGCTTCCAGGCGCAAATCATGGCGCATATGAGCGGCCAGGCAATGCTCAATCACGACCGCATGGTCAACGTGCGCAGCGCCGCAGACATTCGCCCCGCGCTCAAGGAGGGCAAGGTCGCCTGCATCCACACCATCGAAAACGCCACGTTCTTTGCCGAGGACCCCGCGCTGATCGAGGTGCTCAAGAGCTTGGGCGTGCTCATGTCATCACTCAGCTGGAATGCGCAGGGACCGCTCGCGAGCGGACACGATACCCACGCCGGCCTCACCGCCGCCGGCATCGAGGCGCTTACGCAGATGGAGCACGCCGGCATGGTGCTTGACGTCTCCCATCTTAACGACGAGTGCTTTGACGAAGTTACCGCCCGCGCCACGCGCCCCTTCGTCGCCAGCCACTCCAACTCCCGAGCGGTTTGCGGCGTCAAGCGCAACCTTACCGACGACCAGTTCCGCACCATTCGCGACATGGGCGGCATCGTCGGCCTCAACTACTGCAGCGAGTTCCTATCTAACGAAGCAACCGACGAGACCGCCGCAGATGTCACCTTCGACCAGCTGGCGGCCCATATCGAGCACTGGCTCGACCTGGGCGGCGAAGACGTCATCGCACTCGGTGGCGACTGGGACGGCGCCACGGTACCCGCCTTCCTCTCCGATGCCAGCAAGATGCCCGAATTCCAGAACATGCTCTCCAAGCATTTTGGCAAGACCGTGATGCAAAAGCTCTGCAGCGACAACGCGCTTGCCTTCTTTGAGCGTTATTAATTTCACATCCCTTGAGCGGGCCGGCATGCCGAACGGTCGACATGCCGGCCCGTCCGCAATCTGAAGGACCGCTTTTGACGCAGCAGTTTACGATTTCCGTATCTCGACCGGATGGGACGCCCATCTCCATCGTCGTTACCAAAAAGCGCGTCAAGAACTTCAACCTACGCGTCACATCGAGCGGTGAGGTCCACGCTAGCGCACCGCTCGGCGCCAGCCGCGAACGTATCGAAGCGTTTGTGAAGCGCAACAGTGCCTGGATTATCAGCCGACTTGCCCAGTGCGAGCAACGTCAGGCGACGGCGCGAGAGCCGCTCAGCCCCTCGTCCATCATTGCGCTTTGGGGCAAGCCCATCACGGTACAGGATGCACTCGATCACAACTTTGCATCGCCCACACCGCGGCCCAAGCAGGCCACCTTCGCAAGTTTTATGGGTACCGACGAATCGGACGAAGGCCCACAGGCCAAGCGGCGCGCAATCCTCGACGGCCTAACGTCCGACGAGCTCCAAGCCCACATCGACCAG
Organism: Collinsella sp. CLA-AA-H302; assembly: GCF_040093305.1. Classification (NCBI taxonomy): domain Bacteria; kingdom Bacillati; phylum Actinomycetota; class Coriobacteriia; order Coriobacteriales; family Coriobacteriaceae; genus Collinsella; species Collinsella sp. CLA-AA-H302. Next base: position 54,179 of record NZ_JBBNJW010000009.1, on the reverse strand, counting down.
CTCTATACGTCCGAGGTCACATCGGCGCTGCGCGATATGGTGCACGCGTACGAAATCGCAATGGGTGTCGCCGTTTCCCGCATTTCCGTACGCAGCATGAAAACGCGTTGGGGCTCATGCACGCCCAAATCCGGTGGCATTCGCATCGCGCGCGAGCTCGCCGCCTACCCCGTCGAATGCCTCGACATGGTTGTCGCCCACGAGCTCGTCCACTTGCTCGAGCCAAGCCACAATCAGCGGTTTCACGCCTTGCTCGACACGTACTGCCCCAACAATAGAGCTCTGTCGCAGCGGCTCAAGCAGCCACCCATAGAGACGTATTAGAACCGGTTACCGCACGCGCTCGATCTCGACACCGCAGCTTGCCAGGGGCAGGCCAACAGGAGCCCACGGCTTATCGAGCTTTATGCGCACACCAAGCAGCGAGGGATAACGGCGCAGCAGCATCTGGGCCGTCCCCTCAGCTGCCGCCTCGATGAGTTTAAACGTATGCTCGCGCAGATAGCCATCGACATCGTGGCACACCGAGCCGTAGTCAATCGAGGCATCCAGGTTATCGTGCTCCCCCGCTGCACGCAGGTCGGCATAGAGCACCAGAGAAACGATGAACTTCTGACCCAGCGCGTTCTCCTCGGGATACACGCCATGGTTGGCAAAAACCTCAAGGCTGTCAATGACAATACGATCGGCATGGCGCAGATCGTCATAGCTCACGTGAGGCACCGCCGTTGCGGTGGATATTTCGCCCCTTCCACGGCGAGCGAGCTCGGCGCCTTCAGTCTTGGTTGCATTCTCGGGCAGTTTCTTGTTACTCATCGCGATCGTCTCCTTCGTTTAGAACCCCGACCGCGCAAACTAACTACACGCGAATCGACAGGTTCTTTTTATCATCGCTCCAGTTGCAAGCATTGCGCGCGGGGCATGCAAAGCAGGCGCGCGACGCTTTGTCGGCTGCATAGAGCAGACGCTCAAGCGGTTGGCTGTTCACGCGCAGCTTTCGATGGCCCAGAATGGCCGTCTTAATGGCTGCGGCATCGGCCGGCTCAAACGCCACGTCATCGGGCATGCCGCCGAAAATCGCATCAGCGACGCGTTCGCTTGCAACATCATGGGATATACCCGATTCATACTGTTCATCTTTGCCGATATCGTGAAGAAGTGCCGTGGCGTAGATGACCTCGCGGTCAAATTCGAGCTGTTCCTCGAGATTCTTGATCCACATAATGCGAGCGACATCGAGCAGATGGTCAATACCGTGGCGGCAGAAGATGCGTCCCGATTCCAACTGTGCAATGTTGCCCAGGTGCCGCCGGAACAGCCCGTTGGCACAAATGTAATCAATGCGAGGCATGGCACCAAAGGGGGCCAGGCCCGAAGCCATAAAGCCGCGACGCGACGTCCCCTCATCGGTCTTCGATGTAAAGTCGTTGACGACTCTCATGGTTAGCGGCCCAGCATCCTAAAGAAACGCTCCTCGAGCGCGGGATCGGTCTCAAAGACGCCGCGGCGAGCGAGCGTCACGGTCTTGGTGCCGGGCTTTTGCACGCCACGCATCGTCATGCACATATGCTCGGCCTCCATCAACACAATCGCTCCCTGGGGAGCGAGATAGTCCATGAGGGCATCGGCAACCTGTGCACACAGTTGCTCCTGCAGCTGAAGACGACGGGCATAAACCTCAACCGTGCGGGCGAGCTTGGAAAGCCCAGCCACCCGACCGTTAGGGATATAACCAATGGCGGCCTTGCCATAAAACGGCAGCAGATGATGTTCGCACAGCGAATAGAACGTGATGTCGCGCTCGATAACCAAATCGTTCGAAGCGACGGCAAAGGTTTTGGACAGGTGCTCCTCGGCACTCTGGTCCATGCCGCCGGCGATCTCACCATACATACGGGCAACGCGCGCCGGGGTCTCCAACAGGCCCTCACGAGTTGGGTCCTCGCCTATGCCCTCAAGCAACAGCTCAATGGCGGCCTCGACTTTTTCCTGATCGACCATCTGGGCCTCACTTTTCCGATTTCACGTTCGCGCTATGGTACCACGCCCTCCGGCATCGACCACAAGCTACATAGTATGGGTCGAATAGACCGGATCATCACGCCATAGTTCAACCGCATCACAAAGCGCAACGCCCTCGCGCTCAGCACGGGCGCGCGTAGCGTTCATATCGATCACGCGCTGGTTGCTCGAGCCCCTAAAGCGCAACGAGATATCGTACAAATCTTGAACAAACGGGCCGTCCACCAACATGTCGAGACAGGCAAGGATGCGGTCCGTGACCTCGGTATGGTGGCGGCCTCCCGGCATAAGCTCCTCGAGCACATCGCCGGTAAAACACCAAATAGTCTTCCCCGACTCCACTGGATAGGCCGCGCGAACACGCTCGACAAAATCAACGAGCCCCGCCTGATTCTCGGGTTCCATGGGCTCCCCGCCCAGAATCGTCAGGCCATCAATAAAGGGATGGTCGAGGCTCTCGATAATCTTGTCCTCGACGGCGCGATCGAACGGCTCGCCCGCAGCAAAGTCCCACGCGACAGAGTTAAAGCAGTTCTTGCACCCACGACGGCACCCACTCACAAACAGAGAAGTACGAACGCCTTCCCCATCAGCAATGTCGAAATACTTAATGTTCGCGTAGTTCATAAGTAACCTTCCTGGGGGTCTGGAGCATATCATCCCGTCCTCAAACATTCTCGGCCTTCGGCCTGCGAAACTGCGGGCGGGACGATATACTCCAGACCCCTCGCGAGCGATACTCAATGAACTCAGCGAACATCGAGTATAGGGTTCGAGGTCCAATAAAAACTTTGTTGCAGCTCAACCGCCATCGCAAGTAAATCGAAGCTGCAGCTCGAATTATTTCCGCTAAGAACTTCGAGGAGTGAGCAGACCGCGCGCTGCATCTCAGCTACATCAACTTGGCTGCCCCGTAGCGAGGCCCCGGACCTTTGCTCGATATGAGTTCCGCACGAACAGGAGGCGCCAGTGGCGCCTCCGTCGTGAGCCAGGACTGTCCGAAATAGCGAGTAAAGGTCCGGGGCCTCGCTACGGGGCGGCCTGGGATGGTTATTAGAGATGCAGCACGCGGTCGCGAATCTCCTCGGTTCGACCCTGATTCCAGAACTGGGTACCGATGTAGCCGCATGTACGACGGGCGACATTCATCTTCTCCTGATCGCGGTTGCCGCAATTGGGGCACTCCCACACCAGCTTGCCGTCATCCTCGACAATCTTGATCTCGCCGTCATAGCCGCACACCTGGCAGTAGTCGCTCTTGGTGTTGAGCTCGGCGTACATGATGTTGTCGTAGATGTACTGCATCACGCGGATGACAGCCTTGAGGTTGTCCTGCATGTTGGGAACCTCGACGTAGGAGATGGCACCGCCCGGCGAAAGCTGCTGGAACATGCCCTCGAACTTGAGCTTGTCGAATGCGTCGATCTCCTCGGACACGTGGACGTGGTAGCTGTTGGTGATGTAGCCCTTGTCCGTCACGCCCGGGATGATGCCAAAACGACGCTGCAGGCACTTGGCGAACTTGTAGGTCGTCGACTCAAGCGGGGTACCGTACAGCGAGAAATCGATATCGCTTTCGGCCTTCCACTCGGCGCACTTGTCGTTCATGCGCTGCATGACGGCCATGGCAAAGGGCGTGCCCTCCTTCTCGGTGTGGCTGTGGCCCGTCATGTACTTGACGCACTCATACAGGCCGGCATACCCCAGGCTGATGGTGGAATAGCCGCCCACAAGCAGCTTGTCGATCGTCTCGCCCTTCTTCAGGCGGGCGAGGGCACCGTACTGCCAAAGAATCGGCGCGGCATCCGAAAGCGTGCCCATCAGGCGCTCATGACGGCACAGCAGGGCACGGTGGCACAGCTCAAGGCGCTCGTCGAAGATCTTCCAGAACTTGTCCATGTCCTGATGCGAGCTCAGCGCGACATCGGGCAGGTTGATGGTCACAACACCCTGGTTAAAGCGGCCATAGTACTTAGGTTTGGTCGGGTCATAGTTCAGCGCGTTGGCTACGTTGTTAAATCCGTTACCGGAGCGGTCGGGCGTCAAGAAGCTGCGGCAACCCATGCAGGTGTAGCAATCGCCGTTGCCGGCGGTCTCGCCCTTAGACAGCTTGAGCTCGCGCATCTTCTTCTCGGAGATGTAGTCGGGCACCATGCGCTTGGCGGTGCACTTGGCAGCCAGCTGGGTCAGGTAGAAGTACGGGGAATTCTCGTGAACGTTATCGTCCTCAAGTACATAGATAAGCTTGGGGAATGCCGGGGTAATCCACACGCCGGCTTCGTTCTTAACGCCCTCATAGCGCTGACGAAGCGTCTCCTCCACAATCATGGCAAGGTCGTGCTTCTCCTGCGCTGAGCGAGCCTCGTTGAGATACATAAAGACCGTCACAAACGGCGCCTGGCCGTTGGTGGTCATAAGGGTCACGACCTGATACTGAATCGTCTGGACGCCGCGACGGATCTCGTCACGCAGACGGTCCTCAACGACCTCGCGCACCTTCTCGGCAGATGCCGAAACACCAAGTTCCTCAAGCTCGCGAGCGACCTCGCCGCGAATCTTTTGACGGCTCACCTCAACGAACGGGGCGAGATGGGTCAGCGAAATAGACTGGCCGCCGTACTGGGAGGAAGCAACCTGGGCGATGATCTGCGTCGCGATGTTGCAAGCGGTCGAGAAGCTGTGCGGCTTCTCAATCAGCGTGCCCGAGATAACGGTGCCGTTCTGGAGCATATCCTCCAGGTTCACTAGGTCGCAGTTATGCATGTGCTGGGCAAAGTAGTCGGAATCGTGGAAGTGGATCAGGCCCTCATTGTGGGCATCCACGATCTCCTGGGGCAGCAGCACGCGCTGAGTCAGGTCCTTGGAAATCTCGCCGGCCATATAGTCGCGCTGGACGGAATTGACGGTCGGGTTCTTGTTAGAGTTCTCCTGCTTGACCTCTTCGTTATTGCACTCGATCAGCGACAGAATCTTGTCGTCGGTCGTGTTCTTCTGGCGCTTCAGGCTCTGAACATAGCGATAGATGATGTAGTGGCGGGCGACCTCGTAGCAGTCGAGACGCATGATCTCGTCCTCGACCAAATCCTGAATCTCCTCGACCGAAACGGTGTGGCCCGCGTTCTCACATGCCTCGGCGACGTTTTGTGCCGCGTAAACCACCTGGCGGTCAGTTAGACGAGAGCTCTCCTCGACCTCCAAGTTGGCGGCGCGGATGGCATTGACGATCTTGTCGATGTCAAAGACAACCTCGGTACCGCTGCGCTTGATGATCTTCATCCTCTTGCCTCTTTCGCGTCGTAGTCTCATTGCGCTTCAGAGCCAAACGATGCCCGGCAGGGCCTGTCCCTGTCTTGCGGCGCCGTCGCGCAATCTGTGTTCTCGATAAACCATAAGCCTCCATGCGGACATTCCCAGGAGCCGATCAAGCGGCTCAAGGACACGTTCAAAAGAGGCAGTTAAGGTCTTCGTTCTCTGTCCGCCATCTATCATACGACAAAGAGGCATCTATATCCTGTATTCTTTTTTTAGGTCAAACACAACATATAGTGTTTCAGCAGGTCAAAGCAATTAGTCATTTTGCAGACGCATTAAAAATGAGGGGTATTTGACAAGTCGGTAAAACGTTACCAACACGGCTACCTGCATGGCAGTTATAAAACCCCCTTAGTCAAGCCGCTGACAAATCCTACCAAAACCAAGCCGCTCACGCCAAAAGAATCCAAAAGATTATGCTTGACCAACATGTTGCGGTCGCGCCTTGCCGAGCCTCATGCAACCGCGGCACGAATCCTTGAAAGATATGTGTATGCAAACGGAGAAGATGAGAGTTTTCTCGGATGACTACTGAGAAGCATCCCGGAAGATCAAAAACTCGAAATTTGGTGACGTATTTGGCGACCCATTTGGCGGCCAAAACAAAACAGCTCAGAGGCGATGCCTCTGAGCTGCGAACATTTGGTGGGCGTTAGAAGATTTGAACTTCTGACCTCTTCCGTGTCAGGGAAGCGCTCTCCCCCTGAGCTAAACGCCCAAATGGAGCGGACAACGGGGCTCGAACCCGCGACCCCAACCTTGGCAAGGTTGTGCTCTACCAACTGAGCCATGTCCGCCTGCGAGGATTTAATATACGGGATGATCCACCCAAATGCAAGAACTTTTTTTGAAAAGTTTTGCGACGCCCTCGCGAACCTCGCGAAGACATCAGCCGCTGCGGAAGGCGCAGGCAAACGCAAGCTCGCCGCAAGAGACCCCTACATCTCACCGAGCATGATCCAGGCAGAGCTGTCCTGCGCGAGCTTACCGTCTGCAAGCGGTGATGAGGCGAGCAGGACCCTGCCCGCAGGCAGCTCCACGGGCGCTGCACCGAAGTTCGTCACACACGCCCAGCCGTTGTCGCGGCGATAGGCGATGACGCCGCCCTCAGCGCCCTCGGCACCATCCGCAAGGCCGGTGTGCCCGTCAAGATCGAGCCACGCGAGATCGTTGGCGCACCCGCGCAGCTTGCGCCGCAGCCAGAGGGCGTCACGATAGAGCGCAAGCATCGATGTCGGGTCCACTTCTTCCCTATCGGCAGCGTAATCAGAAAACCATGCAGGCTGCGGCAGATGGGGCGCCGCATCGGCGTCCGCCGGTGAAAACCCAAACGATCCGCCCCGCGCGGGGTCGTCCGCCGCCACCCACGGCAGGGGCACACGGCAGCCGTCGCGCCCCTTCTCGCGCTTCGGTCCGTGCGTATTGGTCGGAGTAGGATCTTCGAGTGCAGCCCACGGAATGTCAGCCACCTCAAAAAGGCCGAGCTCCTCACCCTGATACACGTATGCCGAGCCCGGAAGCGCCAGCTCGAGCAAAAGGGCCGCCCGCGCGCGACGCTCGCCGAGTTCACGGTCCTCGTCATAAGACGACCCGTCGTGTAAGAGCCAATCGAGCGCAATCTGGTGGTAGCGCGTCGCCTTGATCTGCGGCAGAGCATAGCGCGTCGCCACGCGCGGCACGTCGTGGTTGGAGAGTACCCAGGTCGAGGCAGAATCGGATTCGATAGCTGCCCTCAACCCCTCCTCGATTGCAGCGTGCATGTCATCATAGGTCCAAGTGGCCTTGGCAAACTCAAAGTTGAATGTCTGGCCAAGCTCGCTGGGACGCGCGTAGAGATACTGGCGCTCGGGCAGCACCCATGCCTCGGCAACGGCGCTGCGCGGCGGATTATAGCGGTCGAACACGCGGCGCCACTCGCGATAGATCTCATGGACCTCGTTGCGGTCCCACAGCGGATGGGTGCCGTCGTCAACCATGTCATCGCCCTCGGCGAGATGCCACCGGTCGAGGTCATCGCGATCGAGATCCTTGGCGAGACCGTGCGCCACATCAATGCGAAAGCCATCGACGCCTCGATCGCTCCAAAACGCCAGGACGTCGCAAAAGAACGCGTGAACCTCGGGGCATGACCAGTCAAAGTCCGGTTGCTCGGGCGTAAACATGTGCAGATACCACTGACCGTCCGCAACACGCGTCCAGGCGGGGCCGCCAAAGTTGGCATTCCAATTGGTGGGAGGCAGCTCGCCATGCTCGCCGCGGCCATCGCGGAAGATATAACGGGCGCGCTCGGGCGATCCGGGGCCGGCGGCAAGAGCGGCTTTGAACCAAGGGTGCTGGTTGGATGAATGGTTGGGCACGATGTCGACGATGACCTTGATGCCGTGCGCATGAGCCGCAGCGACCATGTCATCGAAGTCGTCAAGCGAGCCGAGACGTGGGTCGACATCGCAGTAGTCCGCCACATCATAGCCGCCATCAACAAGAGGCGATGGGTAAAACGGGCTCAGCCAGATGGCCTCGATACCCAGCCGCTCAAGATAGTCCATCTGCTGGGTAATGCCCGCGATATCGCCCAAACCCGAACCAGTCGAGTCCTTAAACGAGCGCGGGTAAATCTGATAGATCGCGGCATCGGACATCCATGAGCGCGAGGAGGACTTTTCTGTAGCCATGGGGTGCATCTCCCTTGCAACAAGGTTTTGCGAGATGCCCACGATGATACGCCCAAAGCGGACATTCGCGGCAAACAACGCCACAGCCACGCCCCAAACGCTCGCCCCCTCTCGGGTTCGAGCCCATGCAATGGGCACAAAAAAGCCCGCCTACCATGGTAGCCGGGCTGTTGCGTTTGGAGCGGACAACGGGGCGTCCGCGTATCCGCTTCGCGGATCCGCACCGGCTTCGGCCGCCTGCCGGCGACCTCGCCAGCTCGCTACAAACGCTCCGCGTTTGCTTAACGCTCGCTCCCTCTCGGGTTCGAGCCCAGGCGATGGGTACGAAAAAGCCCGGCTACCGTAGTAGCCGGGCTGTTGCGCTTGGAGCGGACAACGGGGCTCGAACCCGCGACCCCAACCTTGGCAAGGTTGTGCTCTACCAACTGAGCCATGTCCGCATATGTAAAACAAAACGGGCGCCGGAGCGCCCGGATGTTACCTGGAGGCGAAGCCCGGATTCGAACCGGGGGTAAAGGCTTTGCAGGCCTCTGCCTTACCACTTGGCCACTTCGCCGAAAAAGGACCGCCTAAACGGTCCGTAAATGCAATGGAGCGGACAACGGGGCTCGAACCCGCGACCCCAACCTTGGCAAGGTTGTGCTCTACCAACTGAGCCATGTCCGCTTGCGGGTTATTAATTTACGCGAGTTGTCCAAAAGACGCAAGTACTTTTTTCAAAAAACTTGTCTGACGCATGTTCTTAGTAGCTAAACGCGCTAAAGCGATTGGCTAGGCACACGATTCCAGCGCTCCGCTAAACAGCTTCACCATCTGCACGCGCGTGCCGGCGCCGTCCGTACGACGAGCAACCTCCACGTTATCGACGAGCATACGCATAAGCTTGATACCGCGGCCGCGTTCCTCGGATGCGACCGGCTCGCTCGTTTCATCGATAGAATAGCCAGCACCTCGATCAAGCACCTCAACCACAACGCGATCGCCATAGGCCTGAACCGTCAGGACGCACCCGATACCGCCAGCATGGTCATAGGCATTACCCAGTGCCTCCCCCGACGCCAATGCGACATCGTAGCGCTCGTCACGGCGCAACGGAAGCGATTCAAGGAGTTCGGCGATGCGATGTCGGTAGTATGGAAGATTCTCGATACCCTGACGGACCTCGACGCTCTTACTCCAGCGAGGCAGCTCCCCCACCGGAATGGCGGGAATAGACTCCCGTGCCTGCCCCGCGACATGAAGGATATCGACAAGACGAGCAATCTCCAAAAAGCGAACAACTTCACCTGATGCATTGACGAGCGAAAGCAGGCCTTCTCGCCTCATGAGCTCACGAGCGCGCGTAAGCAGGAATGCCAAGCCCGTCGAATCGATAAAGCTAACAGCCTGACAGTTGATGACGACACGACGCACGCCGCGGCCAATCAAAGCATCCAACCGCCGACGCAGCGCAGGCACCGTGGCGATGTCGATATCGCCTGGTGGCGTCAAAACCGCTATGTCATTCCACTCATTCATACGACCATGGTTCCCCAAAAGAGCTTGTTCGATGCATGCCTTTCCGCAACCGTGCGGATTCGGCGCGCCCAGCGTCGCTGTTTAGGACCGGCCCCGCAAAAACTCAAGGGACACTAATGCAATGTCATCGTCCAGCGCCGATTCGGTAAATCGGTCGAGCTCGCCCAAGACCTTGCCGCAGATTCCCGATACGCCCTCACCCGAGACAGAGAGCAGAAGATCACGAAGGCGCTGCTCGCCAAAGAACGCTCCGGTGCGGTCGCGGGCCTCAATCGTTCCATCCGTATACATGAAGAGCATGTCGCCAGGAGCGAACGTAAACACGCCCGTCTCGTAAACCATGCTCTCAAATGCACCGATTACGCCCGATTGGCATCCAAGCAGCTCGACCTCTCCCCCACGGGCCTCGCCGCCACCCAGCGGCATCGACTCTGGCCTGATGACCATGGTCGGAGGATGGCCCGCCGAACAATACGTTGCGCGTCCGGTTTTAAGGTCAATCTTGGCGATAAAGGCCGTCACGAACGTCTCGACCCTCGAGAAGCCCATGAGCATGCTGTTAAGGGAGCGTGCCATGCGGGCCGGTCCAGCGCCCTCCCAGGCATATGCCGTCAGGGCCGTCTTGACGAGCGCAGACATTGATGCAGCCTCAATGCCTTTGCCAGACACATCGCCCAGAATCATGACGGCGCAGTCGTCGGGAAGACGGATGAGCGTATAGAAATCGCCGCCGACCAACGCTGAGTTCGTGGCCGACAGGTACACCGAATCGGCGGCGATTCCCGGAACATCCCCCAGTGAATTTCTCATGCCAATCTGGAGGGTCTGAGCGATATGGCGCTCCTCGCGCTTTTGAGATTCGCCTTCGTAGATCAGTTCAAAGTCATGCGCCAAGTGCACCAAGTAGTCATATTCAAGGTCATCAATCGGCTCTTGGCTACCATCACGAAGCAGCAGCGCGCGCGTCGTCGGGCCCTTCGCAACAGAAGCAGGAACGATCGCGTCGTTACTGTGCTTGCCATCGCCCTCAGAGCGCGGGCGCCCCGCCTCGATGCCGGCGTCGACGTAGAGACCCTGGCAAGGCAGGCCATGTGCCCTAAGCCAGCCTCCCATAGGCATCGATTCGTCAACGCGAGTTATACGGACGTGTTTAAGGTCCTCGGCACTCGTGCCGCCCAAAACAGATGCCTCAAAGCCATCAGGGGCAGCCCCCAAACGTGCCGCTGGCGCCGTCGTGGAAAAGAAAAGCTTCTCGGGATCGTCCGGCAAAGCAACGCGACTGCCGCCTTCAAAATCTATGACGTAGGAATCCAGCCTGGCGTCATACTCAATAGGGCAAAAATGGCAGTTGAGCATATTGCAGATCTCGGACGATACCGTCTGGGTAGCCGCGGCGGAATCGTCTAGAAAGGTAAACAACTCATCCCGCAAGACATTGAGCGAGCGGCCAAGCTCGGCCGTGCGACGGGAGCGAAGGCTCGATGCCATGCCGACCAGCTGGATAGACAGGTAATCGCAAATGACCTCAAGTACATTAACGTCATAGGCGAGCGGTGCCTGGGGGCGTTTCCAACCAACTTCCAGCACGCCAAGGATCTGCGTACCGTAAAAAACGGGAAGACAGATTTCACTGCGGTACGGAGGCATATCCTGCATGCGCAACAGGTGCTTAGAACGATTATCCAGGTCCATGAACATACCGGAGGCGGCCTTATCGCCCTCAAGGTCCTGTTGAATCGACAAGCGACAGGCACGCGACTCGCGAAGAACATACGTCGGAATGCCAGCGCCATACGGCAAAAACTCGGGCAGGTAGCTGTCGAGCAGCTCCTTGGAAACACCGCGAAGCTTAAAGCCGCCGCTCTCAGAAAAATAGATAGCAGCACCCGAAGCATCGAGCGTTCCTACAAGCTGGTTCAAAACGGTATCAAGCAGGCTGGGTAACTCATCGGAGCCCACAGTGCTCATAATGACCGAGAGCGTGCCAGAGAGACGCTTGTTCGCCACTCTAAGCTCCGATAACGCACGCTTGAGTTGCCGGTCGTGAGAATACTGTTCCTCAATACTATGAAGCGCCACCAGGACACGTGGTGCGCGGCGCCCAAAGATGCGTGGAGGCGTTACGGAGCCCGCACGAACCAAGACGGGAATGAAAGAGCCGTCACTCAGTTTGAGCATCAGTTGGTTCTCTGAGCCATCAGTTTCAAATGGCAGACGATGTTCCGTCGCACGCTCAAAAGCGGACGAGTACAGGACGTCTTTAATATCTCCACCGATGACGTCGGCGCGTTCCTCGCACATCAAACCAAGTAAGCGATTATTCACATGCAGAATGGTTCCGTCGAGCTCGCAGATGATGACAGCATCGCTCGTGATCTCGACTAGTTGGGCAACGTCTGCCCACTCGTTGCGTTCAAGCGTTTCCATCGTGGACCCCACCGTCTATCGGTAACAAAAAAGCCTCCGAAGAGGCTTCTCAAAAGCGATGGTGTCGGAGGCGGGACTTGAACCCGCATGACCAAAAAGCGGTCACTAGCACCTCAAGCTAGCGCGTCTGCCAATTCCGCCACTCCGACATGCTATGTTGTTGAATCACGGTTCGTTTTGTTGGACCCGCGCGTTCAACGAGGAAGATAATAACCTATAATTCGAGAACTGTGCAAGCACTTTTTTGAAAAAAGTTTACTATTTTGTAAATGCACAGGTAGATTGGTATGGCCGGGTCGGAATGGGGGCACTTCCCAGCGCGTCCTCGGGCATGCGGGACATTTTGATTCGCGCTTCGCGCTACAAAATGTCCCGCCCCCTGCGGAATGCGCTGGGAAGTGCCCCCATTCCGACCCTACGTCCACGTACTCCAGACGCCATTCTCAAACATATTCTGGGGCTGATGTAAATTTGGTGGCTCGGCTTTGCCGAGCCCTTATATGGGGAGGCCGGAGCTAAAGCTCCGGCCTCACTAACTTTCCTACTAGATTAAGTAAGCGATCAAGGAATCGCCCCCCTGCAGCGGTAACACAGGGCCCGTGCTGGACTTAGTTTTCAGAACATTCCGCAGACCAAGAAACCCCCTTATCCACAGCTCCGAAGGAGCAGGATAAGGGGGTTTCCAAGGTCGAGGACGTTCTGAAAACTAAGTCCAGCACGGGCCCGGACAAACAGCCGACTACAGGTCGATGTGCGATTCCTTGATCGGGAACGGCTCCGCGAAGTGGCAGGCGCAGCAGTGACCCGGTGCGACTTCCTTAAACTCGGGAAGCTTCTCGGAGCAGATGCCCTGCGCGATCGGGCAGCGCGTGTGGAAACGGCATCCGGTCGGCGGATCCAGCGGCGACGGCGGATCGCCGGCAAGGATGATGCGCTTGCGGGTCTTCTGAATATCCGGATCGGGCACCGGCACGGCAGACAGCAGCGACTGCGTGTACGGGTGGTGCGGCTCACTGTAGAGCGTCTTCCAGTCCGAAACCTCGACCATCTTGCCGAGATACATAACGGCAACGCGATCAGAAATGTGCTGCACGACGGACAGGTCGTGGGCGATAAACAGATACGCCGTACCAAACTTGTCCTGAAGTTCCTTGAGCAGGTTCAGAACCTGAGCCTGAATGGAAACATCCAGAGCGGAAACGGGCTCGTCGCAGATGATCAGCTTGGGCTTCAAAGCGAAGGCGCGTGCGATGCCGACACGCTGACGCTGACCGCCCGAGAACTCGTGCGGATAGCGGTTGATGTGCTCGGGGTTCAGTCCAACGACGTCGAGAAGCTCGCGAACACGCTCGATACGCTCCTCCTTGGTGCCCACGCCGTGAATAGTCATGGGCTCGGAGACGATCTCGCCAATGGTCATACGGGGGTTCAGCGAAGCATAGGGGTCCTGGAAGATGAACTGCATCTCGCGACGCATATCCTTGATCTCGTGCTTGCTCATCTCGGCAACGTCTTTGCCCTGGAAGAACACTTTGCCTGCCGTCGGCTTGGTCAGGCGCATGATGGTGCGGCCCGTCGTGGACTTACCGCAACCAGACTCACCAACCAGACCAAAGGTCTCACCAGGATAAATCTCAAACGAGATGTCGTTTACAGCAGAGACGACGCGCTTGGAAAAACGCTTGGCGAACATGCCGGACTCTGCGGGGAATTCCTTAGAGAGGTGCTCGACCTTCAGCAGCGGAGTGCGCTCGTTCTTATCTGCCATTTACGCCTCGCCTCCCTTCTCGGAATCCTTGCGCGTACGGGACGTCGCAGGAGCATTCTTGAGGAACTCGGGGTCGCCGGAGTAGTGGCACGCGGAATAATGGCCAGACTCAGTGACAACACGCTCAGGACGCTGCTTGCGGCACTTATCGGTCGCATAGGGGCAACGAGGCGAGAACACGCAACCCTCGGGCAGGTTCATGAGCGAGGGCGGGTTGCCGTGAATCGGCGTCAGCGGCTTCTTCTCATCGATAGCCTGCTCCGGGATGGAGCGGATAAGGCCCCAGGTGTAGGGATGACGGCTCTCGTAGAAGATCTCTTCGGCAGTACCGAACTCGACGGGACGGCCGGCGTACATAACCATGATCTTATCGGCCATATCGGCGACGACGCCCAGGTCATGGGTAATCATGATGATGGCGTTGCCGTTCTTCTCCTGCATTTCCTGCATAAGCTCAATAATCTGAGCCTGAATGGTAACGTCCAGGGCAGTCGTGGGCTCGTCGGCAATCAGAATATCGGGATCACAGGCAAGGGCCATGGCGATCATGACGCGCTGACGCATACCGCCGGAGAACTGGTGCGGGTACTCGTTGACACGCTTCTCGGGCTCGGGAATGCCAACGAGGTCCAAAAGCTCGGTGGCGCGCTTGAGCGCCTCCTGCTTGGAATAGCCACGGTGCAGACGAAGACCCTCGCCCACCTGCTTACCGATCTTATAGACCGGGTTCAAGGAGGTCATAGGATCCTGGAAGATCATCGCGATATCGTTACCGCGAACGTGCTGCATCTCTTCCTCAGTCATTTCGAGGATAGAACGACCGCGATAACGAACGTCGCCACCCTCAATCTTTCCCGGAGGCATCGAGATAAGGCCCATGATGGTCATGGCGGTCACAGACTTACCGGAGCCGGACTCGCCGACGACGCCCAGGGTCTCGCCACGATCGAGCGTGTAGGACACACCGTCGACGGCGCGAACGACGCCATCCTCGGTGTGGAAATACATCTTAAGGTCATCGACCTCGAGCAGATGCTGGCCCTCGGGAACCGGCTGGTCCTTCAGGTCCACATAGTTCTTGTTCTTCTTCATCCTTATGCGTCCTTCATCTTGACGTCGAGGGCGTCGCGCAGACCGTCACCCAGCAGGGTGAAGGCGAGCACCGTCGAGAGAATTGCCAAACCGGGCATGATCATCATCCAGGGAGCAGTCAGAAGATACTGCTGACCGTCCTGAATCATGGAGCCCCACGAAGGCGTAGGCGGGATAACGCCCATGCCGAGGAAGGACAGAGCGGACTCGGTCAGAATAGCGCCACCAATGTTCATGGTCGCGTAGACCACGATAGAAGCAACGGAGTTCGGGAAGATATGGCGCATCACGATACGCGCATCGGATGCACCCATCGCGCGAGCGGCGTCAACATAATCGTTCTCTTTGACCGTTAGGATCGCAGATCGGAAGACACGGGCAATCGAGGGCCAGCCGAGAATACCGATGGCGATGAAAACATTCTGAAGACCACGGCCGATAACGGCGATCATGGCGACAACGAACAACACGTACGGGAACGCCAGGAAGATATCCGCGAAGCGCATGATGATTGTATCCCAGATGCCGCCATAGAAACCGGCCAGGGCGCCCATGATCAGACCGATCACCGTGGAGATGGCGGTGGCCATAATACCGACGGAAAGCGAAACGCGCGCGCCGTAGATAACTCGGACGAGAATGTCGCGGCCAAGGGCGTCGGTACCAAACGGGTGCTCGGCACACGGAGCCAGCAGCGAAGTCTCGGCCATGGTCGTCGAGTCAGAAGCCGTCGGCGACCCGAGCCAGGGCTTAGCCCACAGGTCTGCGGTCAAGGCAACCAAAACGACGATGATAATCCAGCAGATACCAATAACGGCGAGCTTATTCTTGCGAAGACGCTTGAAAGCGTCGCCCCACAGCGTGCGGGACTTGGCGGGAGCAGATGCGGCCTTGGTGGCGGTAGCCTGCTCCTGAGACTGAGAATCAGTTTCCTGCATGAGACGTACCTCCCTTAGGCCTTATCCGACGGACCGCCGAGGCGGATACGCGGGTCGAGGAATGCATAGCTAATGTCAACGAGCAGGTTGATCACCATAACGACGACAACGATGAGCGTAACGCCGCCCATAACGATGGGCCAGTCGCGCATGCTAATGGCGCGGTAGACCTCAGAGCCGATACCGGGCCAGTTAAAGACCGTCTCGGTCAGGATGGCGCCCGAAAGCATGCCGCCGAAGTCGACACCAATATAGGTAACAACGGGGATGAGTGCATTCTTAAGCGCATGCTTGACGATGATCGCGCGATTGGAGAGACCCTTGGCCTTTGCCGTGCGGATGTAATCCTGATTCATGACGTCGAGTAGCTGCGAGCGCATGATGCGGGCAGCATAGGCGGTCGAAACCGAAGCCAGCGTGATGGTCGGAAGCACATAGTGCATCCAATCCTGATACTGAGAGCTGGAGCCGCCGGCACCCGAAATCGGCATGGAGAAAGCGCCGCCGGTGGCATCCTTAAGAATGACGCCAAAGAACAGCTGCAGCAGCATGCCGAGCCAGAAGGCAGGAACAGCAACGAGGATCGACGTGGTCAGCGTTACCAAAATATCCCAGAAGGAATAGCGCTTTACCGCCGAAATGATACCCGCACCGATACCCATGATTGCCTCGAGCACAATGGCGCACGCGGCGAGTTTAACCGTATACGGATACTTCTGGGCAAAGATTTCCGCAACCGGCAGCTTGCGCTGATACGAATTGCCCAGATCGCCATGAAGCAGACCATTCATGTAATTCAAGTATTGGTCCACAAGCGACGTTGGAACGGGATCGCCGTTCTCGTCAAGGATCGCGTTGCCGTCCTCGTCCGCCTGGACCAGGTGATAGCGCACGCGAAGTTGAAGCTCTACCTCGGGGGACAGAGCCTTGTCTCCACCGATCAGCTTGATCGGGTCTCCCGGCACAATATTCTGGAGGGCGAACAGAATCAACGTAACGCCCAAAAATACCGGGATGAACTGAAGCACACGTTTAACGATGTACTTACCCATACCACTCCCCTATCTAGGGATTAACCTAAATGGGATGCCGATCGCCAGACCGGCATCCCAAAATTACCATCAGCCAGTTTACCCCAGGTTAGGGAGAACTGTATGTTTCCCATGAGGTCTACGTAAATACTTGACCCTCATGGAAGCTGCAAAACTCTTAGGCGAGCTCAGCGGTACCCAGATCGGCGTGCTTCTGCGGATCGACATAGAGGTACTTGACGCGATCGGAGCCGACGATGGTGTGCGTGTAGAACATCACCGGGATAACCGGGCAGTCAGCGGCGACCATAGCGTCAGCCTCCTGCATCTTGGCGATGCGCTCGTCGTCGTCAACCGTGGCACGGGCCTCATCGACCTTGGCATCGAACTCGGGGTTGTTGTAACCGGAGCGGTTGTCGCCACCGAGGGAGTCGGAGTGGAACAGCGGGTACAGGAAGTTGTCCATGATCGGGTAATCGGCGATCCAGCCCAGACGGCCGAACTGATAGTTGAAGTTCTGATACTGCTCGAGCAGGGCAGACCACTCGGGAGTATCGGAGACGGCGGTGACGCCCACCTTGGCGAGGTCGCCGATGATGGACTCCATGATCTCCTTGTGGCCACCGTCCTGGTTGTAGGACAGGGTCACATTGATGCCACGATCGCCGTTAGCGCCAGCGGGAGCGACCTTGTCGAGGTACTCGTTAGCCTTGTCGACGTCATAGGCGCAGAACTCCCATGCGCCCTCCTTGTAGCCGGCGATTCCCGGAGGAACGATGCCGTCAGCGGGGGTACGGGTGCCCTTGAAGATGGTCTTGCAGATGGCCTCACGGTTGATAGCCAGGGAGATGCCCCTGCGCAGGTCAGCGTTGTTGAACGGCTCGGCCGTGGTGTTGCACGTCAGATAGTACGTGGAAGGCTCGGAGCCGAGCAGCATGCGCTCGCCGTCACCCATGGTGTAGCCATCCTTGGACTCGCCGCGGTCCTTCTTGGCGGCGTCGATCTGAGCAACGGGAACGTCGCAGACATCGAGGTTGCCGGCCTGGAACTCCTTGTAAGCGGTCTCCACGTCCTTGATGACCTGGAAGTGGATGGCGTCGATCTTGGCCTTGTCGCCATAGTAATCGTCAAACTTCTTGAGGTTGATCTCCTGACCATCCTCCCACTTGCCGTCCATCATGAACGGGCCGTTGCCGACCGGGGCAAGATAGAAGCTCTTGACATCGGACTCGGCGCACTCGGGAACCGGGGACAGAGCCGGGTGAGAGGCGACGAAGGGGAAGTCGGCGTAGGCAGAAGTCAGCTTGACGACGAGGGTCTCGTCATCCGGGCAGGTGACACCGGTCAGCTCGGTAGCCTTACCGGCAACCAGATCGTCATAGCCCTCGACCATGGAAAGGTGATAGGAGACCTCGGAAGGACCATACTCGGTAGCGATGGCCGACTTGGTGTTGACCAGGCGCTCCCAACCGAGCTTGAAGGACTTGGAGGTAACGTCGTCACCGTTATGGAACTTGGCCTTCTTGATCTTGAAGGTGAACTCGGTAGCGTCGTCGTTAGCCTCAAAGGACTCGCAGGCCAGCGGAACGATCTCGCCCTTCTCGTTATCGTACTCCGTCAGAGCGTCGAAGAGCTGGTATTCGACCTGAGTGCCCTGATCCTCCTGGACGTTGTAGGGGTCGATGCAGACCGGGTTGTTGATGTAGAAGTTCAGCGTCGAACCGGACTCAGAACCGGAAGCGTCGCCGCCCTTCTTGCCGCATGCGGCAAGAAAAGCCATGGAGCTCGCAGCGAGGGTGCCGCCAACAAAGGCGCGACGACCCATAACGGGCTGGTGGAACATAGAATCAGCCATGCCATCCTCCTTATGAGATAGGACAAAGTGAATTCGGCCGGGCAACGTCGAGACAGCCCAATCGAACCATTCAAACGCGGTCCGCTGTTATGGCTGGTTATGCAATGCGGGCCAACGTTTTGCAATACAGTAGCGCATTTTATGCACAATTTGGCGCTGATTCCGGTTAACGGTCGAGAATTTCTTTAGTTGGGCGAAGTATGTGGGGATATTTTGGCTCTGTTACAAGTCTGTAAACAAAAAGGGCCCCGCACATGCGGGACCCTTTACAAACGTATATACGCCGATGCTTAGTAGCCGACGATGCCCTGCGGGAAGAAGAACATGCACAGAACGACACACACGGCAAATACGACAGCCATGATGACGGTCAGGCGATCGAGGTTCTGCTCCATGACGCCCGTAGCAGAGCTGGAGTTATACAGCGAGCTAGCGATCATATCCGAAACGCCGGTGCCCTTACCGGAATGCATCAGGACGAGAATCGTCAACGCCACGGCAGAGACAGCCCAAACGACAAACAGAAGAATCTGAAACGGACCCATAGATAAGCTCCTTAATAGAACAATTCAAACTCCAGTACTGTACCACAACCCCCAACACTCCCCCACCTGCCATTTGGGGACGGGGTAGAAATGGCAGAAATACCAAAAAGGGGGTTGTCCGGTTGTGGACAACCCCCTTACTAGAAAACGGTATTTGTTTTCTATTAGGCCTCGGTGGCGAGTACGCGACCCGTCATCTCGGCGGAAGGCTCAATGCCAGCCATGGTGAGCATGGTCGGAGCGATATCGGAAAGACGTCCGTCCTCAATACCGGTGAGCTGCGCCTTCTCATCAACGATGATGAACGGCACACGGTTGGTGGTGTGAGCCGTAAACGGATGCTTGGAACCGTCGGAAGCAACGTCAAACATGTGATCGGCGTTGCCGTGATCGGCGGTAATCAGCGCAAAGCCGCCCTTAGCGAGAATCGCCGGGACAACCTTGGACAGGGCATCGTCAACAGCCTCGACGGCCTTAACGGCAGCGTCGAAGACACCGGTGTGACCAACCATGTCGCAATTTGCGAAGTTCACGATGTAGAAATCAGCGCGATCCTCGTTGATAGCGGCGACAAGCTTCTCGGTAACCTCGGGAGCGCTCATCTCGGGCTGCAGATCGTAGGTAGCAACCTTGGGGGAAGCGACGAGCACGCGCTCCTCGCCCTCCTTGGGCTCCTCGATGCCGCCGTTGAGGAAGAACGTCACGTGAGCGTACTTCTCGGTCTCGGCGGTGTGCAGCTGCTTCAGGCCATTGGCGGCGATAACGTCGGCCAGAACGTTCTCGGGGAACGTCTTGGGGAAGGCGACCTCGACGTCAAACGTCGGATCGTACTCGGTCATCGTCACAAAGTGCGAGAGCTTAATCTGCTCGCGCTCAAAGCCATCGAACTCCTTGTCCGTGAACACGCGGGTCATCTGACGAGCGCGGTCGGGACGGAAGTTGAAGAAGATGGCCGCGTCGCCCTCGTGGATGCCCTCGTTGTGGGCCGCGAAAGGCTCGACGAACTCGTCGCCGCGCGGATCCTTCTCGTAGTAGGCCTTGATACCGGCAACGGGGTCGGTATCGGCATCGGACGCGTTGACCATGACGTCGTAGGCACGCTGGATGCGCTCCCAGCGGTTGTCGCGGTCCATGGCCCAATAGCGACCCGAAACGGTGGCAACGCGAGCGTCGCAACCGGTCTCCTCGGAGATCTTAGCCAGGAAAGCGCAGAACTCGCTCATGTAGCCGGCACCGGACTGCGGATCAACGTCGCGGCCATCCATGAAGGCGTGGACGCGAACGGTCTTGACGCCATGCTGGGCAGCCATCTTGACCAGGGCCTCGACGTGGTTCATGTGAGAATGAACACCGCCAGGGCTCATAAGGCCCATGAGGTGCAGGGTCTTGCCTTCGGCCTTGACATCGTCCATAGCCTTGACGAAGACCTCGTTCTTGGCGATGGAGCCGTCCTTGATGGCGTTGTTGATGCGCGAAAGCTCCTGGAACACGATGCGGCCGGCACCGATGTTGAGGTGGCCTACCTCGGAGTTGCCCATCTGACCGTCGGGAAGGCCCACGTCCTCGCCCGAAGCACCGAGCGTGGTGTGAGGATACTTCTCGTACAGGCTATCAAGGAAGGGCGTCTTGGCAGCGGCGACGGCGTTCTCGCCATCGGCCGGAGCCAAGCCACAACCGTCCATGATGATCAGGAGTGCAGGAAGATGACGCTGTGCCATATGTCCTACTCGCCTGCCTTGACGACCATAGAGGCGAAGTCGGCAGCCTTGAGCGAAGCGCCGCCCACGAGGGCGCCGTCAACGTCGGGCTTGGCGACGAGCTCGGCGATGTTGCCGGGCTTGGCAGAGCCACCATAGAGAACGCGGATGCCGTTAGCGAGCTCCTCGCCAAACATCTCCTTGAGGGTCTCACGGATAGCGCCGCAGACCTCCTGAGCGTCCTCAGCGGTAGCGGTCTTGCCGGTGCCGATGGCCCAGATGGGCTCGTAGGCGACGACGACCTGCTTGGGGCAGGTGATCTCAAGACCGGCAAGGCCAGCCTTGACCTGGTTCACGACGTGCTCGACATAGGTGCCAGCCTCGCGGACCTCGAGGGACTCGCCGCAGCAGAAGACGGGAACAAGACCGGCGGCAACGAGAGCCTTGGCCTTCTTGTTCTGATCCTCGTCGGTCTCGTGGAAGTAGTCACGACGCTCGGAGTGACCGATAATGCAGTAGGTGCAGCCAGCGGACTTGAGCATGTCGCAAGAGGACTCACCGGTGAAGGCACCCTTGGCCTCCCAGTACACGTTCTGTGCACCGAGGGCGATGGGGGCAGCCTGAATGCGGTCATGAACCGTGGTGATGTCAATGGTCGGAGGGCAGACGAGCACCTCGACGCCAGCCGGAACCTCGGGCAGAGCCTGAGCCAGCTCGTCGGCGAGCTTGGCGGCCTCGGCGACGTCGTTGTTCATCTTCCAGTTACCAGCGATAAGAAGGGTGCGATTAGGCATCGAGAAGCGCCTCCACTCCGGGCAGGGCCTTACCCTCGACGAGCTCCATGGAAGCGCCGCCACCGGTGGAGATCCAGCTCATCTTGTCGGCCAGGTTGAACTTGTTGACAGCCGCGACAGAGTCACCACCGCCGATGATCGAGGTGCAGTCGGCCTCGGCGACGGCCTCGGCGATAGCCTGGGTGCCGTGAGCGAAGTTGTCGAACTCGAAGACGCCCATGGGGCCGTTCCAGAACACGGTCTTGGCGCCCTTGACGGCCTCGGCGTAGAGCTCCTCGGTCTTGGGGCCGATGTCCATGCCCTCACGATCGTCGGGGATAGCGTCGGAAGCGACAACCTCGGGGACAGCGTCCTCGCCAAAGTGATCGGCAACGCGGTTGTCGATGGGGAGCAGGATCTTGACGCCCTTCTCCTCGGCCTTCTTGAGCATCTCGCCGGCGCGCTCGACCCAGTCCTCTTCCTTGAGGGACTGACCGACGGTCAGGCCCTGAGCCAGGAAGAAGGTGTAGGCCATGCCGCCACCGATGATCAGGGTGTCAGCGGAGTCGATGAGGTGATCGAGAACGCCGATCTTGGAGGAAACCTTGGAACCGCCGACGATAGCGACGAAGGGGCGCTCGGGCTCGGCGAAGATGCCGGTCAGCGTGTCGACCTCCTTCTCGAGCAGGAAGCCGGCGACGGCAGGCAGGTAAGCGGCGGGGCCCACGACGGAACCCTGGGCGCGGTGAGCGGTGCCGAAAGCATCGAGAACGAAGACGTCACCATAGGAAGCGAGCTTCTTGGCGATCTCGGGATCGTTCTTCTTCTCACGCTTGTCGAAACGGACGTTCTCGAGAACGAGGACCTTGCCCGGCTCGACGGCGGCAACAGCCTCAGCAGCCTTCTCGCCGTAGGTGTCGGCGACAAAGGCAACATCGAGACCAGAGAGCTCAGCGAGCTTCTTGGCGACAGGCTCAAGGGAGAGCTCGGGCTGGAAGCCGGTGCCATCGGGACGGCCGAGGTGGCTCATGAGGATGACGCGAGCGTTGTGCTCAACGAGGTAGTTGATGGTGGGCAGGGCAGCCTTGATGCGGGTGGTGTCGCCAACGACGCCATCCTTGATAGGCACGTTGAAGTCAACGCGGACGAGAACGCGCTTGCCGTCGACATCGATGTCGCGGACGGTCTTCTTGGTAAAGGCCATGTTTGCTTCTACCTTTCGTACGTGTCTGCCTCCCATTACGGCAGACGATTTCCTATAAAAAGGGCGCGACCCTAGGGTGTAAGCCCTATGAGGCCGCGCCCTTCATTAGACGCTCAACGAGCTATTCGCTAAAAGCTAAATTAAGCAACGAACTTCTCGAAGTACTTGATGGTGCGGACCATCTGAGAGGTGTAGGAGTTCTCGTTGTCGTACCAAGAGGTGACCTGAACGAGGGTCTGGCCGTTGCCGAGGTCAGAGCACATGGTCTGAGTGGCGTCGAAGATGGAGCCGTGGGTCTCGCCGATGATGTCGGTGGAGACGATGTCGTCCTCGTTGTAACCGAAGGTCTCGGAGATGGTGGAAGCGTAGGCCTTCATAGCGGCGTTGACCTCGTCGACGGTGACCTTCTTGTCAACAACAGCGTAGAGGTTGGTGATGGAGCCGGTCGGCGTCGGGACGCGCTGGGCGGCACCGATGAGCTTACCGTTGAGCTCGGGGAGAACCAGGCCGATAGCCTTGGCAGCACCGGTGGTGTTGGGGACGATGTTGACGGCGCAGGCGCGGCTACGACGCTTGTTGCCCTTGCGCTGCGGGCCGTCGAGCGGCATCTGGTCGCCGGTCCAGGCGTGAATGGTGGTCATGATGCCGGACACGATGGGAGCGAAGTCGTTCAGACCCTTGGCCATCGGGGCGAGGCAGTTGGTGGTGCAGGAAGCAGCGGAGATGATGTTGTCCTCAGCGGTCAGCGTCTCGTGGTTGACGTTGTACACGATGGTGGGCAGATCGCTGCCGGCCGGAGCGGAGATGACGACCTTCTTGGCGCCAGCGTTGATGTGGGCCTGAGCCTTAGCCTTGCTGGTGTAGAAGCCGGTGCACTCGAGAACGACGTCGACGTCGAGGTCGCCCCAAGGCAGGTTGTTGGCGTCGGCCTCCTTGTAGATCTTGATCTCCTTGCCGTCAACGGTGATGGAATCCTCGCCAGCAACGACCTCGTGATCGCGAGCGTAGTTGCCCTGCGTGGAGTCGTACTTCAGCAGGTAAGCGAGCATATCGGGAGAGGTGAGGTCGTTGATAGCGACGATCTCGGAGCCCTCATGACCGAACATCTGACGGAAAGCCAGACGACCGATGCGACCGAAGCCGTTAATAGCAACCTTTACTGCCATTGTGTCTCCTTTCGTAAGGCCCCCGCAAGCTACAGCGCCCGCCGTTGAGGCCCACAAACTAACCACTCGCCTAATATACCTTTTTTTTGACTTGAATTTCACGAGAATAGTCGAAATTGAAAATCAAATTTACGTTAAAACGTTTTAAAGAATAAAATAGCAGCTAAATCCGTATATAAGTCGATGCTATAAACTACCTGTTTGCTTCAATGAGCTTTTCAAGCCTCAAAACTCGATGGTAGAGGGCCGACTTCGACAAGGGAGGGTCAGCCATCTCCCCTAAATCACGCAGCGACAGATCGGGATAGCGCTCGCGCAGGTCGCAAAAGACCGCCAAGGCATCCGGAAGCGCATCGCGAAGGCCGCGCTGCTCGAGCTCATCGATAAGCGCAAGCTGATGCTGGGCAGCACCGGCGCTTCTGGTCTGGTTGGCGAGCTCGGCGTTCACGCGACGGTTCACATCGTTCTTAACCAACTTGACCGCGCGCGCCTCCTCAATCTCGGCAACGCTGCGCTTGGCACCAATCAGCTTTAAAAGATGCTCGATTTCCTCGGCGCTCTTTATGTACACGGCATAAGACCCCCGCCGTGCATTAACACGCGCATGGACCCCAATCTGCTCCAACAGATCGCAAAGCCCCTTGGCATATTGCTCACCCTGTACCGCAATCTCCAAATGAAAATCGCCGCGTGGATCGGCCACGAAGCCGCCCGCGATGAGCGCGCCGCGGATATAGGCAAGTCTGCAGCAAGGACGGGCAACGATATGCCGGGGCACACCGGCGACAAGTCCTCCCCTCCGGTCGAGGATACCCAGCAGCACCAGAGCCTTATCCAAATCGGGCTGATCGGGCAAGGTGATGAGATAATTTCGAACCTTATGCAATACAGATTTGCGGACGGTGAACTCCGTTTTGAGTTTAAGGATGCGATGCGTCAGCGTGATCATCGTGCGCGCTACGGCTCCCGTCTCAGTCGCAACCGTCAAACGATACCGCCCAGAGCCGGTAAGCGAGAGCGTACCACTCACGCGCGTGAGGGCGGCAAGCGTCGACAAGTCGCAGTATTCACATTCGGGTTCGCAGCGCGCAAGCTCGTCACGCACCTCGGCGGTAAACGACATGCAGGCCTATGCTTTCGTGTTGGCGCGCGACAAGTCGCGATGGGAAATGCTCACGTGATACTGGGCGCCTTCCAAGTAACGTGCCGTGGCCTCGGCGATGGCAACGCTGCGGTGCTGACCGCCCGTGCAACCGATGGCAATAGAAAGCTGCGGCTTGCCCTCTGCGATATAACCCGGCATCACCGTATCGAGCAGCTGCGTCCAGGCCTTCCAGAACTCCTGCGTCTTAGGATGGTCCAGAACAAAGTCGGAGACTTTCTTATCGAGACCAGTCATGGTGCGCATCTCGGGATCGTAGAACGGATTGGGCAGGAAGCGAACGTCGATCATAATGTCCGCCTCGACGGGCATACCGTGCTTAAAGCCAAACGAGAACACGTGAACGTCCATGAGCTGCTGGTCGGACAACTCGGAGAACGCCATGCGCAATTTGTTGCGCAGCGCAGAGGTGCGTAGGCGGCTCGTGTCGATGATCATATCGGCTCGATCGCGCACACCCTGCAGCTGCAGGCGCTCGCGCTGAATCGCATCGGCCGTAGTCTCCCCCGGCTTGGCAATGGGATGACGGCGGCGATTTTCGCTGTAGCGACGAATCAGCACCTCGTCAGAGGCCTCGAGAAAAACGATGTCGCAGCTCATCTCGCGCTCCTCGAGCGCGGCGACCGCATCGAGCAACTCGTCAAACAGTCCCTGGCTACGCAAATCGCAGGTGACGGCGAGATGCCTGCCCACGCCCGTATTGATGCCGACGAGCTCGGCAAGCTGGGCGATCAGACGCGGAGGCAGGTTATCGATGCAAAAATAGCCCATGTCCTCGAACACGTGCATGGCCTGCGTGCGGCCCGATCCGGACATTCCGGTGATGATGACGATATCGGGGATGCGCTCCGAGCGCTCCGCCGCATCCATGGCATCTCCCTTTTGCATGTGCTGCCTCCCAAAAACAAGCGCGGGACCCAGCAACCCGGATCCCGCGCGGTCAATTGCCTATATTGAGTATACCGCCCCGAGCGGATACGAGGCCTGTCTTACGCCTCAAGCGCAGCCTTGAACCAACTCGTAATACTCGTGGGGTGCGTGATGGCGGTGCCGACGACAACGGCCCAGGCGCCAGCATCGATCGCAGCGCGAGCCTCCTCGGGCGTGTGCACGCGGCCCTCGCAGATGATGGGAAGACCGGGGAATTCCTCGGTCGCCTGACGCAGGAGTGGCAGGTCGGGGCCATCGGCCATGGTGCAGTCGATGGCGGCGACGCCGTGAGAAAGCGTGGTGGATACCAGGTCAAAGCCCATATCAACCGCACGGCGAATGTCCTCGATGGTGGCACAATCCGCCATCAGGAGCACACCCTCCTCGTGCAGCGGGCGGAAGGTATCCTCGACGGTCTTGCCATCGGGACGCGGACGATCGGTGGCGTCGATCGCCACGATATCGGCACCGGCAGCAACGCAGGCGCGAGCGTGACGCAGCGTCGGCGTGATGTAAACGCCCTCGTGTCCATCCTTCCACAGGCCGATGACGGGAACCTCACAGCGACCCTTAATAGCGGCAATGTCGGCAAGGCCCTGACAGCGAATGGCGGCGGCGCCGCCAAGCTCGCAAGCGCGAGACATTTGAGCCATGGTCTCGGGCGTACGAAGCGGCTCGCCCATATACGCCTGAACGCTCACGACGAGCTTGCCCTTCAGGGATTGAATCAAAGGATCGACGGTCATAAGGCTGCAACCTTTCTCAGAACAGCCTCCCGAGGCGTGCTGTCTCGGGAGGCTCCTACAGCAGATACGTTTACTTCAACGAGGCAAGAAGATGCTCAGCGGCACCGATGAGCGGAGCATCGCCCTCCAGAGAACCGATGAGGATCGGCGTGTCCTGAAGCGGATCGAGCGCCTGGCTGGCATAGCCCTCGTGCACCGAATCCTTCCACGTCTGCGAACGCCAATCGGGACCTTGGTGAATCACGCCGCCCGAAAGCACGATGACCTCAGGGTCCAGGATGTTAGCGAGCGAGCCCAAGCTGGCGCCCAGCGCAAAGCCGGCGTCATGGATGACCTCGGTCGCCTTTGCGTCGCCAGCACGACACAGGTCGTTCACGTCGCGACCGACCGAAGGACGGCTGGGGTCAACTCGACCGAAGCGTTCGTCGTACATACGGCCAATCGAGGTGCCCGAAGCAACAGACTCAAGATGGCCGGAACGCCCGCAGGCGCAGGGAATGCCGGCGGCAGCCGAGCACTCGATGTGGCCCATATGACCGGCAGCACCATGGAAGCCCTGCATCACGCGGCCGTTCTCGACATATGCGCCACCGATGCCCGTACCGATTCCCAGGCACAAGACGGAGAACTTGCCCTTGCCGACGCCCCAGTGGGCCTCGCCCAGAGCATGAGCCTGCACGTCGCCCACAACGGCAACGGGAAGACCAAGGTCCTCGCGCAGACGCGGCCCCAACTGAACGCCGGACCAGCCGGGCATGATCTCATTGGCATAAGCAATGGCGCCCGTCTTGGGATCGACGACGCCTGCGGCACCGATACCGACACCGAGAACCTCGACATCGGGATTCGCCTCAAGAGCGGCCTTGATAGACGCCTCGATACGCTGGAAGACGGCCTCGCCGCCCTCCTGGGCCTCGGTAGGAACCTCGGCCTCAAAAACGGGATGGGGCACACTACCGTCAGCCGGGTACTCCATGATGGCAGTCGCAATTTTAGTTCCGCCGATATCGACAGAGCAGACGTACTTGTTCTCCATGTCGCTCTCCTTCGGAGATAAAAACAACTACAGGAAATGCGCCGTCAGGCTAGCCGTCACAGCGCAGTAAAGGTTTTCCAGGTGTCCGAGATCGCCGAGAAACCGTGTGGCCATTGACCTAATGGGTCATGGCCACACGGTTGAACGGCGAGGTCGGGTGCCTGGGAAGCTTTACAGGAGACCGTTGTCCTGAAGGACCTTCCTAATCGCCTCGACGTTCTCGCCGGTCATGGCCTTCACCGGGCGCGGCATGGTCGGGCTGTCGAAGATGCCCATGAGGTTCATAGCGGTCTTGAAGGCGCCGACGCCACCGGCATAGCCCTGGACGCCCGAGGTGACGTCCCAGATGTGCGAAATCTCATTGAGGCGATCCTGCTCGGCCTTGACGGTAGCCCAGTCGCCGGCCTGAGCGGCCTTCCACTGGCGCACGTAGCCCTCGGGCTCAACGTTGGCAAGGCCCGGGACAGAACCGTCGGCGCCACCGAGGTAAGCGCCGTCGACAACAACCTCGTGACCGGTGAGGATGCTCATCGGATGGCCGTTCTTCTCGTTCTCCTGAACGAGATAGCGGAACGAGATGTCATCACCCGAGGAATCCTTGACGCCAGCAAGGACGCCCTCGGCGCCGAGCTTGGCAAGGAGCTTCCAGGGGAGCTTGGTGTGAACGCAGACGGGAATGTCATAGGCAAAGATGGGCAGGTCGAGCTCCTCGTGCAGGATGCGGAAGTGCTCCTCGACCTCGGTCATGCCCTGCAGGGCATAGAACGGGCAGGTGGCGACAAGCGCATCGGCGCCCAGCTCCTGAGCGACCTTACCGTGCTCGATCATGCGCTCGGTCTCGGTATCGATGATGCCGACCAGGACGGGCACGCGGTGGTCGACGATACGAACGGCCTCGGCGATGATCTGGCGACGACGCTCATCGGTGGAGAAAACGACCTCGCCCGAAGAGCCCAGGAAGAACAGGCCATCGACGCCGGCATCGATCATGCGGTTGATGCTGCGCTCAAAGGAGGCAACGTCGAGCTGGTGGTCTTCGGTATCGGGAACAACGACGGGAGGGATAACGCCGGTGAATTTCTGAGTTGCCACAAGAATCTCCTTAGTTGTCTGGCGGGCGGCCCTATGCCACCCACTCTTGTTGGCAGTGTCCAGGCCGTCTAGGCCAAAGAACACGGGTAGAACGTTTGGTTAAAAAAGTCGATGACTTCGTTTTCGAACGCGTTGATGCGCTCATGAGCGTATTTGGCATAGATGATATGCCTCCGGTCACACTCAAGACCGTTGAATACGGCAAACTGGCCCTTGGGATCACTCACGGCATCCATGAGCGATGTGCCCATGAGCACCGATCCACGCACCCGAGACGACAACGCCTCGAGGCCACCGGGAATTGGATTGGCAACCGCCGTGCAGGCGAGGCCCCGCTCGTCCAGAGCAGAAACCGCCAGCGCGACTCCGCCGCCAAGGCCCTCGCCCCATGCAAAGATGCGGTCGGGGTCCACGCCATCAAGATTGCGCGCCACCTTCGCCATCGCGCAACCCCAACGGACGCGCTTGACAAAAGCAGGAGAGGCAATCCCCTGCTGCAGCTCGCTGGATCCAATCGCCTCATCGTCCAGCGCAAGCACGGCATATCCCATGGCCGCAAACCTCGTCATGTGATGCCATCCCCGCACGGGTCGGTCGATGTCGTGAAACATCAGACATAGCGGCACAAGCTCGGATGCTCGGGCGCGACCGGCAGGCTCGATCAAACGTGCGTGGACCACATCGCCACCAAGCTCAAAGGAAACCTCGGAGTAGCGCGCACACGGATTGACGAAATCAATCGCCGTAACAGTCAGGCCGCAAACCTCAAAGTCCGAGGCGGCTGTCTCTAATTTGGAAACATCCGCAGAAGCATCGCCGCGCCAACCCCGGAAATCAGAGAGCCTTGACGAAACCGTTCCAGGCATCCCCGCGAGCCTGGGGACGATCAGCTCGTCGACATTGCTCTCGCACTTAGACATGAGCCTCCCCTCCCTCGCAGAAAAACGGAATGATCATGTCGTCAAAGTCCTGAATCTCCTCGTGGCCAAAGCCCTCAAAGAACTCATGTCGCTTCTCACAGGCCAGGTTGTTGTAGACCGCAAACTGCGTCGCCGGCGGACAGACGATATCGGCCGTGCCCGTGCCAAACAGCACGGGGCATTTGACCATGGGGGCTAAGTTCTTGGAATCGAAGTGCGCCAGTTTGGCATAGGCCTCTTCAATACGAGTCGAGTCCTCGTCAAACCAACGCGACCAATAACGCAGGCCCTCATAAGCGATATCGTCGGCATCCAGATCCCAAACAAGGCGGAAATCCGACAGGAAGGGATAGAGGATGGCGGCACGATTGATAAGCTCGCTATTAAGCGCGCAGGTCGCAATGCCCAAACCGCCGCCCTGTGATGCGCCGTTCACAAATACGCGGGAAAGATCGATGCCCTCGAGCTCGCGAACAATACGGCACAGAATGCGGATATCCTGGTGCAAGCGGACATAGTAGAGGTTGGCCGGGTCGCCATCGATACCGGCGACGATATGGCCCGCGACCGTTGTGCCTTCAAATCCACCAATATCCTCGGAGGGGCCACCCTGGCCGGGGCAGTCGAGGGCAATGAGCGCCATGCCCATGCCCGCAAACGACGCCTGCTCGAACCAGCTGCGGCTTGCACCCGGATAGCCGTGGAACTGTAACACCAGCGGCACGGGCTCGTCCGAAACCGGCTTGAGATACTTGGCATGCAGGCGGGCGCCGCACATGCCGGTATACCAGAGGTCAAAAAACTGGCAGGTCGCAGTATCGGCAATCGATGCCGCCTCGACCGCATAGTCGATCTTGACGGCGTCAGCCTCAGCTATGCGGTCGTTCCAAAAGAGATCGAAATCAGATGGACGGGGCATGGCGCCCCGATAATCACCAAATTGCCGTTGTAGCTCCTGAGCGCTTGGCATGGCCCGTGAACCCAACCTTTCGAAATCGCAACGGAGGTGCGCCCGGCAAGGGAACCGGGCGCACGGGAGGGAAAGCGAACCTACTCGCCGAGCTTGGGATGAAGCAGCGACGGCGCAGCGCCGAGCAGCATCTTGGTGTAGGGGTCCTGAGGGTGCTGGAAGACCTGCTTGGCCTCGCCCTGCTCGACGATCTTGCCGCCATTCATAACGATGATGTCGTCAGAGATATAGCGGACCGTCTGGATGTCATGGCTGATGAACACCATGGCCAGGCCGAGCTCCTTCTTAAGGTCGGTCAGCAGGTTCAGAATCTGCGCGCGGACCGAAACGTCCAGAGCCGAGGTGGGCTCGTCGGCGATGATGGCATCGGGGTTCAGCGACAGGGCACGGGCAATTGCGACGCGCTGGCGCTGGCCGCCCGAAAGCTGGCCGGGAAGAACCTCGGCGGCGGAGCTGGGCAGACCGGTGAGCTCCAAGAGCTCCTTGACGCGCTTCTCCTGCTCGGCCTCGGTACCCAGGTTGTGGACGCGCATGGGGTCGAGCAGCTGCTCGCGAACGACCATGCGGGGGTTGAGCGCCGTGGCCGGGTTCTGGAACACGACCGAGATGACGCGACCCATGTGGCGACGGTCCTCGGCGGTACGCTTGGTTACGTCCTTGCCCTTAAAGTAGACCTTGCCGCTCGTGGGGGCCTGCAGGCCGCACATGACGTTGGCGGTGGTGGACTTACCGCAACCGGACTCGCCGACGATGCCGATCGTCTGACCGGGCATGAGCTTAATCGTTACACCCTGGACGGCGTGAACCAGGTTAGGGTGCAGAATCGAGCCGGTACGGGTCCTAAAGGTGACGTGGACGTCATCAAGGAAGATGATCGGCTCGACGCCGTTGACTGCGGTCTCGCTCATCTACATCACCTCCGCGTGAGGGGTCAAACCATTTGCCTTGAGCACCTCGTCGGGGAGCTCGGAATAGAAGTGCTCGGTGCCGGGCACGCGCTTGAAGACCGGACGGGTGTCCAGGCCAATACGCGGATGGCTCGAGCGGGGCGCGAAGCGATCGCCCTTGGGGAAATCGCGCGGGCTCGGAACGGCGCCGGGCACCTGGTGCAGGCGGCCCGAACCGCTCTCGATGGACAGAACGGAACCCAGAAGACCGCGGGTGTACTCGTGAATCGGGTTGGTGAGCAGCTCCTTGGTGGGCGCCTGCTCGATAACCTGACCGGCGTACATAACCGTGATGTTATGGGCGACCTCGGCGACCAGCGCCAGGTCATGCGAGACGAAGATCATGGCAAAGCCGAGCTTGGCCTGAAGGTCGTTGAGCAGCTTGATGACCTGCTTCTGGACGGTAACGTCCAGAGCGGTCGTGGGCTCGTCGCAGATGACCAGCTTGGGGTCGCGGGTAAGGGCCATAGCGATCAGGACACGCTGACGCTGGCCACCGGAAAGCTCATGCGGGTAGCTCTCGAGCGTACGCTTGGGGTCGAGGCCCACGAGCTCCAGGAGTTCCTCGGCGCTGCGGGTGCCGCCGCGCTTGGTGAGCTGCTTCATCTGGGCAGAGATGAGCATGGAGGGGTTGAGCGAGGACAGGGCGTCCTGATAGACCATAGCGATATCGGTACCGCGCAGGCCGAACCACTCCTTCTTGCTCATCTTGAGTAGGTCACGGCCCTCCCAGAGGACCTCGCCGGAAAGGTGCTCATCGTCGTCGGTCAGGCCCATGATGGCCAGCGTGGTGATGGACTTACCGCAACCGGACTCGCCCACCAGGCCCATGGTCTGACCAGGACGGACGTCAAAGTTGACATGGTCGACGACGTTGATATCACCGTGATGCTCAAACTGAATGCAGAAATCGCGGACCGAGAGAATCGGTTCGACAGACTCGTCGGGCACATGGCGATCGTCACGCTTGAGCTCGACATCGCGCAGGGCGCCAAGGCGAGCGGAGAGGGACTGGGCCTGCTCCTTGTAGGCGCGAACGGGGTCGGAGACCAGCAGGTCGGCCTCGCGACGCTTGGAGGAATCGGTCGGATCCAGGGCGGCGGAGGGAGCAGCGGCCATGGCGTCGGTAATGCCCTCGGAGAGGATGTTGAGCGCCAGGCAGGTGATCATGATGGCCAGGCCCGGGAACAACGCCTGCCACCAACGGCCGGCGAGCACGCCGCCGCGGGCGTCGGCGAGGATGTTGCCCCAGGTAGCGGTGGGCTCCTGGATACCAGCGCCGATGAAGGTCAGCGAAGCCTCGAAGATGATGGCGTCGGCGACTAGGGTAACGGTGAAGACCATGATCGGGGCGATGCAGTTACGCAGAACATGCTTGATTAAAATCCACGGAGCCTTGGCGCCGGAAACGATGACCGCGCGGACATAGTCCTCGCCGTACTCGGACACGATGTTGGCGCGCACGATACGGGCAATCTGCGGAGTGTACATAAAGCCGATGGCGAAGATGATCGACGGCACGGAGTTGCCCAGGATGGAGACGAAGACGGCCGCGAGGGCAATGCCCGGGATGGACATGATGATGTCCAAGATACGCATGATCGTCTCGGAGACGGCCTTGCGCGAAACCGCTGCAAGGGCGCCCACGACCGAGCCGCAGACCAGAGCCATGGCAGTGGCGCCAAAGCCGATAATCAGCGAGTAACGACCACCGTAGAGCATACGCGACAGAATATCGCGACCCTTATCGTCGGTACCGAAGATAAATCCGTTGCCGGGAGCCTGGCGAGCCGTAAAGATCTCGACCGGGCTATAGGGGGCAAGAAGGGGCGCCAGAATCGCAGTCAGGGCGACCAGCACCAGCACGACGGCGGCAATCTTAGAAGACAGCGTCATCTTCTTCCAGCCACCGAGCTTGAGCCCCTTGGAGGCAGCCTTCTCGAGCTGCTCGGTTTGCTTCTCTCGAATCTTTACCATAATCTACACCGTCCTGATGCGCGGGTTGATGAGCAGGTAGAGCATGTCAACCACGATGTTGATGATGATGAAGGCAAGAGCAACGACGATAACGACGCCCTGAACCAGGTTCGCCTCGTTGCCCTGAACGCCCTGCAGAATCGCGGTGCCCATGCCGGGGAGGTTGAAGATAACCTCGATGACGACGGCGCCGCCCATGAGGTAACCGATCTTAAGACCGAGGGTGGTGACCGGGGTGATCAGCGCATTGCGAAGAACGTTGATACCGACGACGACCTTCTCGGGAACGCCGGCACCGCGAGCCATACGGACATAGTCCTTGTCGAGCTCCTCGACCATGGCGGTACGCACGATACGAGTCATCTGGCCCGTCAGCGGAAATGCCAAGGCGATGGCGGGCATAATCATGCGGCCCAGATAACCAGCCGGATTCGTGGTGAAGTGAGGCAGAGCACCCGATGCCGGGAGCACCTTAAGGTAGGAAGAGAACAGCAGGATCAACAGAACGGCAAGCCAGAACGACGGGGTTGCCAAGCCGGCGATGGAAAAGACGCGGATCACTTGGTCCGGCCATTTGTCGCGATACAGTGCCGCGATGACGCCGAGCAAAAACGAAACGACCGCACCGATGGCAAGGCCGATGAAGGTCAGCTGCATCGTGACGGGCAGGGCCGTGGAGATGCGCTTGGCAACGGAGTTGCGAGCAGCACCATAGGTGCCCATGTCGCCATGGATCAAATCGCCCATATAGCGCACGTAGCGCACGGGCCAGGGGTCGTCCAGACCATACTTCTCATGGTACTCGGCAACCGCCTCGGGCGAGGCACCGTCACCCAACGCCGTGTAGGCGGGGTCGGTCTTGGAGAACGACATAAGGAAGAACACCAGGACGGTGACGCCCAATGCCATGATCGGCAGCGCCACAAGACGCCTTCCAATCAAACGTAGCAAGTTGTTCACGTTCTCTCCCCTTTCTTTTGTCGGTAGGACCAACTGGTATATGAGTACGGATACTCATTACAAGACCCGAGCGACATCGAGGTCGCCCGGGTCTTTGTTTCAACTATGAGGATACGGTCCCAACGACCGACATCCTGCATACAGACTCAAGCGAGTCTTACGCCTTGACGGTCGCAACGCCCCTGAAGGACATGCTCGTCGTGCCGATGCCCTTGAAGCCATCGAGGGCCTCGCCGTTGGGCGCAGTGGACGGATCGTTCCAGGAAGCGGAGACGGTCTTGACGTGGACAACGGGGTACAGAACGGCGTTGTCGGCAATGATGTCGAAGCACTCGTTCCACTTCTTCTGCTGCTCGTCGCCCTCGGCGGCAAGAGCCTCGTCCATGAGACTGTGGAGCTTCTGCCACTCAGCGGACTCCTTCCACGGGCAACGGGTCTGCATCCAGACATTGTCGCCGTACCACCAGTTGAGCAGCAGGTCGGGGTCGGCGCCGAAGCAGGAAGGATCGCCAGGGGCAAGGAGGATATCGTAGGCCTCGCCGCCGTCGATGGCAGCGTAGGTGGCCGGCGAGGTATCGGTCTGGATGGTCACATCGAAGCCGAGAGCGTCGAGGTCGTTCTTGACCTGGGCGGCCATGCCCTTAATCTGCTCGTTGTCGGTGGTGCGCAGGGTGATGGCACCCGGGGTGATGCCGGACTCCTCGATGAGCTTCTTAGCCTTCTTGGCGTCGGTCTTGTACACCGTGGAAGCCTCATGATAATTGGTGAAGCTCTTGGGCAGGTAGCAGCTGGCAGCGGTGGCAAGGCCGGCGAAGGTGTTGCTGACCATCTTCTCGGTGTCGAGCGCATACATGACAGCCTGACGGACCTTGACGTTGTTCCAAGGCTCCTTGGCGACGTTGAACATGATGAAGCGGGTGCCGAAACCCTGAACGTTATCGATCTTGCAGCCGGCGCTCTCGAGCTGGTCGACGGCGTCAGCGGTAACGAGCTCCATAACGAGCGTGGAGCCCTCCTGCTGAGCGGTAACGCGAGCGGTGGGGTCGGTCAGGATGCTGTACTGGATCTTCTTATCCTCGGCAGCATACTCACCGTTGTACTCGGGGTTGGGAACCAGGGTGATCTCGGTATCGGAGATAGAGTCGTACATCCAGGGGCCGGAGCCGATCGGCTGCTTGGCGCGATCCTCCTCGGTCTGGGTGGCCGGGGTAACGCGGACGATGGCCAGACGATCCTTGAGCAGGGAGAAGTTGGGGACCTTGGTCTTGACCGTCACGGTGCTGGCGTCCTTGGCCTCGATGGACTCGAAGGGCTGGAAGAACGGAGCATAGGTAGCGGAAGCGGCGCAAGCGGTGTAGGAGGCAACGACATCGTCAGCGGTGACCTCGGTGCCATCGGAGAACTTGGCGCCCTTGCGGATGGTGACCTCGAAAGTGGTGTCGTCCACAGACTTGGGATCGTCGGTGGCGAGCTCGTTGAAGGTGCTGTAGTCGTGGTAATCGATGCCGTAGAGGCCCTCGACGACGTGCCAGTTAGCACCCAGGCCCACAGCGGAGCCGGTGCTGGCGGGATCGAAGCTGGACGGAGCGTAAGCGGAACCAGCGGTGATCACGCCGCCGCCACGGTTGGCGGAATCGGTGGAACCGGAAGCGGAACCCTCGTCGCTGGAGCTGCCACCGCAGCCGGTGAGACCAAGCCCTGCGACAGCAGCGACGCTGCCGGTGAGGCCGAGGAACGAACGCCTGGACATACCCTTGTTGATGATGGCCATGTCTTCTCCTATCAATAGAGAATCTTACCCGGGAGCACCTAGACGTGCCCCCGCGCAACTTGCGGACGATATATACCTTACCTACCGACGAACCCAACTGAGGTGCCGCGCTCGGCGACCGATACATACATCCGCTTGAACGGTATTTACTACCGTTCACCGAATTCATTGACAAATGATTCGACAGACAGTATGTATCGACGAGGTGAGATATCAGTCTTCGTCAACGCGCAGGATAGCAGTGTTGTTCACCATGGTTAGTCAAACGTTTTAGCGTTAATAAAACCCGAAATCGGCTGGTAATCGCCGTGAAATACATGATTGAAAATCACGCAATCATGTATATCAGTTGTTTAGAGGCGTGTTTAGTTTTCGGATTGCTTTGCCGCCATCTCGGAGCGCTCGGCATTCCACGCAACAAGTGCCTCGTGGACCGCTTTGGCGACATCGGCCGGAACGCCTCGAACTTCTGCAATCTCCTGCTCGCTCGCCGCGCGCAAACGCTTCATCGAGCCAAAATGGCGCATAAGGGCACGTTTTCTGGTGGGCCCCACGCCAGGAACGTCATCGAGTACCGAAACTGTCATGGCCTTGTCGCGCAATTCACGATGGAACGTGATAGCAAATCGGTGGGACTCATCGCGCACCTGTTTAATTAGATAGAGCGAGGCAGACCCGGTCGGCAGCACGACGGGAGTCTCGTCCCAAGGCACAAAAACTTCCTCATCGGCCTTCGCCAAGCCACAAACTGGTATATCGAGCCCAAGAGCCTCAAGTTGCTTGATCGCAGCGGTCAATTGCGGCTTACCGCCATCGACAACGAGCAGATCGGGGCGCGAGCCAAAGCGCTCGTCGGCCATGCGCTCGGGAGCATAGCGTCGTCCCAAAACCTCGGACATCGACACGAAGTCGTTTGCCTCGTCCAATTCGGCCTGGATTTTAAAACGACGATACTGGCTCTTGTCGGCGCGCCCGTTGGTAAACACCACCATCGAGGCGACCGTAAAGGTGCCATGCAGTGTAGAGATATCGAAGCACTCGATACGCAACGGCGGCGATGGCAGCGCCAACGCACTTTCGAGCTCCAGGAGCGCTTGATTGGTGCGGTCGTCAGCGTACCCCGTTCGCATCATGTAGCGCATGAGGGCATGGCGCGCATTTTTGGATGCCATATCGAGCAGACGGTGCTTTTCGCCACGCTGCGGCCTATGGAGATGGCAGGAACGCTCACGCTTGCCCGCAAGCCACTCCCCCAGCGCCTCCGCATCCTCAAGCTCGACGGAAAGGTTGACCTCAGCTGGAATATCAGCCGTCTCGTCGTAATAGCGCTTAAGAAAGCCCGACTGGAGCTCTTCCTCGTCAACATCAAGACCCTTGTCGAGAATGAACTCGCAGGTGCGAACTGTTCGGCCCTCGCGAACGACGAAGACGCAAGCGGCGGAGATGGTCTCCTCGCGATAGAAACCGATGACATCGATATCGACACTGGAGGGAAAAACGACTTGCTGGCGGTCGTCCAGACCCCTGATGACCTCCAAACGACGTTTGACGCGTGCCGCGCGCTCAAAGTCGAGCGCCTCGGCGGCATCCGCCATCTCGGAGGTCAACTCATCGACGACATCCTTGCGATGGCCCGACAAAAAGCGCTCGACACGCTTGACGTTCTTGGCATAGTCTGCCGGGGAAATCGCGCCGACACACGCACCCGGGCCGCGCCCGACATGGTAGTCAAAGCAGGGGCGCCCGTTTTGCGCGCAAATCATATTGACGATGTCTTCCTCGCCCTTGTGGGACTCGACGATACGGCGACAACGACGCCACTCCGCACAGGATGCGGAGCAGATGGGGATAACCTTGCGCAGCGTATCTATCGTCTCACGTGCCGCGCGGCTATCGGTATAAGGTCCAAAATAGCGCGTTCCCGGCTTATGACGCTCACGCGTGTATTTGATAGCGGGATACAGGTCGCCCTTTGTAATGGCGATAAAGGGGTAGCTCTTGTCATCCTTGAGGTCGACGTTAAAGTACGGATGGTACTGGCCAATCAAATTGCGCTCGAGCACCAACGCCTCGTGCTCGGTCTCCACCACGATATAGTCAAAGCTCGCCACCAGCTGCATCATCAACGGGATCTTCTGGCGCTCGTCCTGCAGCGTCACGTACTGACGCATACGGGCGCGCAGGTTTTTCGCCTTGCCCACGTAGATGACATCGCCCTTGGCGTCTTTCCAAAGGTAGCAGCCGGGCTGCGTGGGAACGCGCGAAACCTGCTCGGCAAGCGTTGGAATGTTGTCGTGACCGGTCACGCGCACCTACTTGCGACGAATCAGCGCCGAGACCTCGGGCATCTTAAGGACGACGGCAAGGCCAAAGGTAACAGCAAGCGAGACGACACCCGCAACGCAAACGTAGCCAAGAGTAATCAGAATCGAGCCGCCAAGTGCCCCGACAAAGTGCTCAAGCGCCCACATGACGCCGGCGCCTGCGGCAGCACCCAGGCCACCGAGCAAAAGGCCAAAGAAACCGCCATGCAGGATAGATTTAACCTGAAGGCCACGCAGACGACGACGCAGCCACCACAGCGAGCAACCGACCAAGATCACGTAGTCGACGACATACGAAAGCGCGATTGCGGGCATACCGAAGCCCAGCACAACGCCAAACAGCAGAACCGAGCCGGCCTGGCCGATGGCGGAATACAGACAATAGCGGCTATAGGGCTTCATGTCGAGCAAGGCAGAGAAGCTCTTCTGCATCAGCACGACCACGCCGTAGAGCGGCAGGGAAAGTGCCAGGTAGATAAGGAACTCCGACACCAGCGCCACACCGGACTCATCGAACTTGCCAGCGCAGTAGATCATGTTGAGCGGACGCGCGAAGACAATCAGGTACAGCGCGAATGGAATCAGGAAGAACAGCATCTGGGCGACGCCACGCGAAATGCCCGTGCGGACGCTGTCGTAATCCTTCTCCTGTGCGTCGTGAGAGAGCTCGGTATAGAGCGCCGTCGAAAGCGAGGCGGCAATCAGCGCGTAGGGCAGCGTGTACCACAGGCGCGCATAGGCGATGACGGAAGGACCAGTCTCGGGCTGGACCACCAGCGCAGCAGCGTTGGTGATAGAAGTCGAGACAAACATGCACACCGTGGCGAGCAGCGTCGGGATACCGAGCGCAATCGTCTGGCGCAGTGCGGGGTCCTTAAAGTCGATATGGATATGGGGATGCACGCCGTGCTTGCCAAGCGCGGGGATCTGACATGCCATCTGAACAAAGACACCGAGGGTCGTACCGGCCGCAATCAAGATGATGCCGGCACGTTCGCCAAACTGTGCGGACACGGGCGCAAAGCCCATAAAGCTCGCAATGACGATCACATTGTTGAGGACCGGGGCAAACGTCGACCAGAAGTAGTCGCGGTGTGCGTTGAGGACGCCCGAAAACACCGAGCCCAAACCATAAAACAGAATCTGGATGGCAAAGAAACGGAACATGAACGCAGCGGTATCCATGCTGCCGCCGTCACCCGAAAGAAACGATTGCGTCCAGATAAAGCCCGGGGCGAACACGGTCCCCAGCAACGAAATGCCACCCAGCACCAAAAGCAGAATGCCGAGCAGGTTGCCCACGTACTCGTTCGAGGCCTCGCGACCCCGCTCACGTCTCACGCCCATGTACACGGGCAAAAACGCCGTCACGAGCATGCCGCCCATCACGAGTTCGTAGAGCATATTGGGCAGGTTGTTGGCGACCTGATAGGAAGACGAGAGTAGCGACATGCCGATAGCGGCCGCCATTGCCCACGTGCGGATAAAACCGGTGACGCGAGACACGATGGTCAGGATGGTCATAAGCCCGGCGGAACGACCAACCGTGGAGTAGTCCGACGAGCCCATGTCGTCAGTGTCATCTCGCGACGAAGAAGCTTCGGATGAGGGTGTCTGAGGCGCAGATTCTTTTGCAAAATGAGCTCCGCACTTCAATTCTTCCTGCGGCATCGCTCAGTCCTCTCTCGTAATCGCGGCAACCGTCGCCCCGCAAAATGCAATTAAATCATCGGGTGCAAGCTCGAGCTGATAACCACGCTTGCCTCCCGAAATAAAAATGGTATCCCAAAGGACACATGTCTCATCAATGAGCGTCCGGTAGCGTTTTTTCATACCGACCGGACTGCAGCCGCCGCGAACGTAGCCAGTCGCCGCAAGCAAATCCTTCACATGCATCATGGCCAAGGACTTCTCCCCCGCGGCACGCGCGGCGGACTTTAGATCGAGCTCGTCGGCAACAGGGATGCAGCACACGACGTGGTCGTTGGACGGCGTCACGCAGACCAAGGTCTTAAATCCTTGACCGGGCTCCTCGCCAAGCTGCTCCGAAATCGCGACCCCCAGGCCCGCCGACTCGTCACCATCGTCTTCATACGTATGTAGAACATAGGAAATGTCGGCGCTTTCCAGCTCGCGCATCGCATTGGTTTTTGGCGTCTTTACAGCCTTTGCCATGACATATCCTTTCCCTCGCATTCGGACGCAAGGATTAAGTATATGTCCAATTCGGCTGCATACGTCACTTCGACACAGCAAGCGCCATCGAATCACAAGGAGTCGATGGCGCCCATAAACTGAATCGCCTATTTATTGAGCATCAAGTTGAGCCTGACGCTCCCGGTCACGCCTGAGCAACGGCGCCAAAAACTTGCCCGTATAACTCTGCGGACAGTCCGCAACCTGCTCCGGTGTGCCCGAAACCACGACGGTTCCGCCGCCGTTACCGCCCTCGGGGCCCATATCGATCAGGCGGTCGGCAACCTTGATGACATCAAGGTTGTGTTCAATCACCAGCACCGTGTTGCCCGCATCGACCAAGCGCTGCAGCACATCGAGCAGTTGGCGGACGTCCTCAAAATGAAGGCCGGTCGTCGGCTCGTCCAAAATATAGAACGTCTTGCCCGTCTGGCGTCGATGAAGCTCCTTGGCGAGCTTCACACGCTGCGCCTCGCCGCCCGAGAGCGTCGTGGCGGGCTGGCCCAGGCTCACGTAGCCCAAGCCTACATCGTACAGCGTCTGGAGCTTGCGCTTAATCTGCGGGATATTCCCAAAGAAGGCCAGCGCCTCGGTGACGCTCATGTCGAGCACGTCAGAGATGGTCTTACCACGGTAGGTGACCTCAAGCGTCTCGCGGTTATAGCGTTTGCCGCCGCAGACCTCACAGGGGACATAGATATCGGGAAGGAAGTGCATCTCGATCTTAATTTGTCCGTCGCCCTTGCATGCTTCGCAGCGACCGCCGCTCACGTTAAAGGAGAAACGTCCCGGCGAGTAGCCGCGCGCCTTCGACTCCGGCGTACTCGCAAACAGCGCGCGAAGATCATCCCAAAGGCCAATGTACGTAGCAGGGTTGGAACGCGGCGTGCGGCCAATCGGCGACTGGTCGATATCGATAACCTTATCGATACACTCGATGCCCTCGATTTTCTTATACGGACCCACAGGGCGCGTCGAACGGTGAATGGCATTCGTAAGGGCAGGCGCAATGGTGTCGGTAACCAGGGAGCTCTTGCCCGATCCCGACACGCCGGTAACAACCGTAAGCGTACCAAACTCGATCTTGGCGGTAACGTTTTTGAGGTTGTTGGCGCGGGCGCCCGTGATCTTAAGGCAGCCACGACCGGGCTTGCGGCGTTCATCGGGAACCCGAATCATTCGCTT
Source organism: Collinsella sp. CLA-AA-H302 (assembly GCF_040093305.1). Taxonomy (NCBI): domain Bacteria; kingdom Bacillati; phylum Actinomycetota; class Coriobacteriia; order Coriobacteriales; family Coriobacteriaceae; genus Collinsella; species Collinsella sp. CLA-AA-H302. Next base: position 11,943 of record NZ_JBBNJW010000009.1, on the reverse strand, counting down.
GCCGGTCAGGTAAGCACCCGTCATCGAATCGGGGCACGCCATGATATCGGCAGGCGTTCCCGCGGCGACCACGTGTCCGCCGTTCACGCCCGCGCCGGGGCCCATGTCGATCACATAGTCGGCAGCACGAATCGTATCCTCATCATGCTCGACGACGATGACGGTATTGCCGATATCGCGCAGGCGCTCAAGCGTCTTGATCAGGCGCTCGTTATCGCGCTGATGGAGGCCGATCGATGGCTCGTCCAAAATGTACAGGACACCCATGAGGCCGGCGCCGATCTGCGTTGCCAGGCGAATGCGCTGGGCCTCGCCTCCGGAAAGCGTCGCCGAGGCACGGTCGAGGGTCAGATAGTCGAGTCCGACATCGACCAGAAAGCGCAGGCGCTCCAGGATTTCCTTAACGATGCGCCCGCCGATAAATTGTTGGCGCTCGGTAAGCTCCAAGTCCTCAAAAAACTCGAGCGACTCGCGGCACGATAGACAGCAGACCTCGTAAATGGACTTACCGCCTACGGTAACGGCGAGCATCTCGGGGCGCAGACGAGCACCATGGCAACTCGAGCACGGCTCCTCGCGGATGTACTTCTCCAAGCGCGCCTTGGTGTTCTCATTCGTCGTCACGGTATAGCGCTCGTACAGGATATTGCGCACGCCCGAGAACTTGGTGTCCCACTGGCTGCGGCGCCCATCGAGCTTTTGATAGTCGACCGAAATCTTCTGGTCGCCCATGCCGTCTAAAAACGCGCGACGCACCCGCGGAGGCAGATCCTCCCACGGCGTATCGACGCTCACCTTAAAGTGTTTGCAGACCGCAGCGAAAATCTGCGGATAGTAGTTAGAGTTGCCAAACAGGCTGCCAAAGACCCCGTCGGCGATCGACTTCGAGGGGTCTTCGATTAGGGCCTCGGCATCGACCGTCTTCTTAAAGCCCAGGCCATCGCACTCGGGGCACGCGCCATAGGGCGCGTTGAACGAGAAATCACGCGGCTGCAGGTCATCGATGGAGTGTCCATGCTCCGGGCACGCTAACGCCAGCGAATACTCCAGCAACTCGCCTTCGGTCCCCTCGGGAGCGTCGCGGTCGGGCAGCAAGTATACGTTCACATTGCCGTGCGCCAGCGCAGTCGCCTGCTCAACAGACTCGGCGATACGGCCCAGAGAGTTCTCACGGATCATGATGCGATCGACCACGACCTCGATATCGTGCTTGAACTTCTTGTCCAGATCGATCGGATCGTCGAGCGAGCGCACTTCACCGTCGACACGCACGCGGCTAAAGCCCTCGGCGCGAAGGTCCTCAAACAGTTTGGTGTACTCGCCTTTTCGCCCGCGTACCACCGGTGCCAGCACAAACGCGCGGCGGCCCTCCCCCGCCGCCAAGACCTTGTCGGCAACCTGGTCGGTCGTCTGGCGCTCAATGACGCGGCCGCATTCGGGACAGTGCGGGGTGCCCACACGGGCGAACAGCAGTCGCAGGTAGTCATAAATCTCGGTTACGGTGCCCACCGTCGAGCGCGGGTTCTTGGATGTCGTCTTTTGATCAATTGAGACAGCCGGCGAAAGGCCGTCGATTGAATCCAAGTCGGGTTTGTCCATCTGGCCCAAGAACTGGCGCGCATAACTCGAAAGGCTCTCGACGTATCGACGCTGGCCCTCGGCATAGATAGTGTCAAATGCCAGCGAACTCTTGCCCGAGCCAGAAAGACCGGTAATGACCACGAGTTGGTCACGCGGAATGGAAACATCGATATCACGGAGGTTGTGCTCACGAGCGCCGCGAATAACGATAGAAGAATCAGACATGGAAGCTCCTTGCCTCCTATTGCATCGAATCATACTGCCGATGAGTTTAGCGCACTCGACGCGCACAGATGTTCGTAATACAAGATTCGCAGACCTTTAGCTTTGCGTATCGGGCGCTTTGTTTCTCGAAATGCCGTGGAAAGGTTACAGTAATCTAATACTGAACTTAATTTGCTGTACCAGAGGAACGTCCATGACCGAAGATATCCCCCTTGAAATCACTTCGAGCGACATGGCCAATCTGCCCATATTCATCGCCGTCCTTATCGTGGCCGCCGTCGTCGTGCGCGTGTATTTTTCAATCAAACGCAACGAAAAGCCACCCATTGCCCGCGTCTTTTGGTGCGCGACGCTCCTCATCCCGCTCGGCGTGGTAGCTGCATGGGTTACGAATCAATTGCTCGTAAATGAGGGCAGCTCCCTATGGGTCCTTTCTTATTCGGCGCTCGGTGCTGCCGCCGTCATGCTTCTTGTCGAGCCCTTGGTTTCGGGACTTATCGACCAAACCGACCTTGCGACGGGAACGGTTGCCTGTATTTGCCGTGACATCCTTGTCATCGCCGCTGTTTCAGCGCTCTCGTTCGTTTCACTCGAAATTGCCTGCAACGAAACGTTCTATCGCATTCCCGCCAACTCATTCGGGTTTTCCGTCGGGCTGCTCGCGACGGTTCTGCTCTCCCTTTATTTGGTGGGACAGCGTCATGGAGGCGTCATGGCCCTCGTGCCCGTCGCCTGTTGCATCCTTGGCATTGCCGAGCACTTCGTCATAACGTTTAAAGGCGAAGCCATCCTGCCAAGCGATATCTTGGCCCTTGGCACCGCAATGGAAGTGAGCGAGGGATACGAGTTTACCTTTACCGCCGGAATCGTAACCTCTCTCGCCCTGCTGGAGATTTCCCTGGGGCTTCTTTCGCTCATCCGACCGCGAAAGCTCCGTACGCCCGCCCATGTCTTCCCCGCTATCGCCGCTAACCTCTGTGCTTTTCTGCTCGTAACCGTTGTGGGGCTCTCGGGCTTTTCCAGCATCGACTTGGAGCAGGCACTGGATTTTGGATTTGACCGTTGGCAGCCCATCACCACGTATGCGTCTCAGGGTTTTATCACTTCGTTCACCGAAATGGTCAACGAGTTGCCCATTGAGAAGCCCGAAGGCTATACGCCCGATGAGGCGCAGAGCATCGAGCAGGAGCTCGCCGCCGCCTACGACAGCACATATGGCTCGAGCGAGCAGCGCGCGGCGGCCGTTGCCCAGTTCAATGAAATCAAGCCGACGATTGTTGCCGTCATGAACGAGAGTTTTAGCGACCTTTCGTGCTTTGAGCAGCTCCAGGCGGCCGGGTACACCGGCCCCGTATTCTACAACTCGCTTCCCGACACACTTGTTCGCGGCACCATGCTCGCTTCGGTCGCCGGTGGCGGAACGGCGAACTCCGAATTCGAATTTTTGACCGGAGCGACAACGGCCTTTGTCGGATTAGGCAAAATTCCCTATCAACTGTATCAGATGAATGGCGTCAACAGCCTGGCAAAGGACCTTAAAGAGCTTGGGTATACCGCTACCGCTATGCACCCGCAAAACCCCGTCAACTACCATCGAGATAAAATCTATCAGCAGCTGGGCTTTGGAGACTTTCTTTCAATCGGCGATTTCGAAGGTGCGCCCTATTACCATGCCGGCGTATGCGACTACGCCACCTACGACAAGATACTCGACCTGCTTAGAACCGACGAAGCGCCGCAGTTCATCTTTGACGTCACAATGCAAAATCACGGCGGCTACGACTATGGCACCGTTCCCGCCGAAGAGCTGACAAACTATTGGGTCGAGGGAGCCAGCGAGGGCGCCAACAGCGCGCTCAACACCTATCTCACCTGCATCAACGCATCCGACCGGGACCTCGAGTACTTTATTAATGAGCTCCGCAATATCGGCAGACCGGTTGTTCTTGTCTTTTTTGGCGACCATCAGCCGAGCGCCGCAACGACTCTCAACGACGAGCTGTACCCTCAGGAAGATACAGCAAGCCACGCTTTCCGTATCTATCAGTCGACATATCTCGTCTGGGCTAACTATGAAATCGCCGGCAATACCGAGCTCAACGTCTACGACACCGTCGGGGCAAACGAGATTGCAGCCATTACCCTTAATAAGATCGGCGCCCCGCTCACCAATTACCAAAAGGCCCTGCTTGCGACAAGGTCAGATGTGCCCACCGTCAATGTCGCCGGCTATCTCGGTGCCGACGGGCTGCGCTACGACTTGGAATCGGAAGACAGCCCCTACGCCTCGACGATCAACAAGCTGCAGCGCATGCAATACCTCGAGTTCGCCAGCAAAGTTCAGTAAGCCCGCCCATTCGCTTGGGCCCATCGTATTGCAAGCACGCTCGGCCCAAACGCATCGCAAATGACTCCCGCTCGCAAACGAGGGTACAATGACGCTCGTGTCACATCGCGGGGCCCCGGCCCCAACATATACAAAGGAGTCATACATGGGTTGCGAACACGCACAGGCCGCCGGCGGACAAACGTCGCCATCGCAATTTGAGGAGAACACGCTGTCCGAGGTCAAGCGCGTCATCGCCGTGCTTTCCGGCAAGGGCGGTGTCGGCAAGTCGTTTGTCACCGGTGCCATCGCCACCGAGCTTGCCCGTCGCGGCCACAAGGTCGGCGTCCTCGATGCCGACATCACCGGTCCCTCTATCCCCAAGATGTTCGGTATGAGCGGACGCCACGTCCATGCCCTTGGCAACCTTATGCTGCCCGAAATCTCCGAGCACGGCGTCAAGGTCATGAGCTCCAACCTGCTGCTCCAAAACGAGACCGACCCCGTCCTTTGGCGCGGTCCGGTCATCGCAGGCGCCATTAGGCAGTTCTGGAGCGAGACCTCGTGGGGCCCCATCGACTACCTACTGGTCGACATGCCTCCGGGAACAGGCGACGTCGCGCTCACCGTCTTCCAGTCGCTGCCGGTCGACGGCATCGTCATCGTCACGAGCCCGCAGGATCTGGTCTCGATGATCGTCGCCAAGGCGGTCAACATGGCCGAGAAGATGAACGTCCCCATTCTGGGCATTGTCGAGAACATGAGCTATATTGAGTGCCCCGACTGCGGCAAGAAGATCGAGGTCTTTGGCAAGAGCAAGCTCCCCGAGGTCGCAGAGCGCTATAACCTCGACATCTTGGGGCAGCTTCCCATTAATCCGGCACTCGCCGAGGCCTGCGATAAGGGCGAGGTCGAAACCGCGCTGCCCGATGGCATGTTGCCCAAGGCAGTCTCTGCCGTCGAGGCTATTACCCCGCACGAGACCGACGAGGCCTAAGTGAACGCGAGCGCCTTCTATGACGTCCTGGTAATCGGCGGCGGGGCTTCAGGCCTCGCCGCCGCCATTACGGCCGTACGCGCTGGCAAAAGCGTCTGCATCGTTGAGCGCGATGTCGCCTGCGGCCTTAAGCTCCTTGCGACCGGTAACGGCCGCTGCAACCTCTCCAACGAATCGATTGATCCTCAGCGGTATAACCACCCTGCATTCGTCGAATCCGTCATGGGCCCCCAGCCCGAACAAGAGCTTATGGGTTTCTTCTCCTCGCTGGGTATCATGACAACCTCCGAGGAAGGCCGGCTGTACCCGCGCTCCCTTCGCGCCGAATCGGTGCGCGACGCGCTTCTCAGCGTTTGCGACCGCCTAGGTATCACCTTAATCTGCGGAGCCAACGTTACCTCGGCGCACAAAGCTTCCGAAGGCTGGGCACTCCAAATAGACCGTCCAGCGCGGGCGCTCAAGGCAAAAAAGCACGACGACCGAAAATCGGAGCTCCGCTCGCTTCGGAAGGCGCTCGCCGATGTCCCTCGCAAGAACGAGACCCTGCAGGCACATGCCGTAATTATCGCCACGGGCGGCAACCCCACCGATATCGCCGATACGTTTCGCCTTCCCCTCACTTCGCTGCGCCCCATCCTCTGCCCCGTATCGGCAACGGTCGTTGGCGATCGGGCGGCACTCAAGACGTTGGATGGCCTGCGCGTCCGCGCCCGCTTGACGCTCGCCCGCAATCATAATGAGCTCTGGCACGAAGACGGTGAAGTGCTGTTTCGAACCTTCGGCATCTCGGGCGTCGCTGTCTTCAACCTCTCCCGTCGTATCCAGCGCGGCGATACGATCCTGCTCGACGTTTTCCCCGACCTCTCTAAAGACGAATTGCTCGAGCAGCTCAACCGGCGCATTGAGCTGCTCGGCGGCTTTTCACCCCGCGATCCCCGTTGGCTCGACGGCATGCTCGCCCCGCAACTCTCCCACGTCGTCTGCACAGCGTTCGAGCAGTGCCATCCAGGCTCCAACGATGTCATCCACCTGGTCTCGATTCTCAAGCACTTTAAGCTGTTTGCCGAGGGAACGACCGATGAGCGCTCGGCGCAGGTCACGCGTGGTGGCATATCTGTCGAGAGCATCTCGACACCCAGTCTACGCGCGCGCAGCGTTGTCGACGCCCCGCTTTACGTCTGCGGCGAAGCGCTCGACATCGACGCCGATTGCGGAGGCTTTAACCTTGCGTGGGCCTGGCTCTCGGGCATTCGCGCTGCAAGCAGCCTATAGCCGCGCAGTCTATAATCAAAAACGCATTCGGGCCGTCTGGGATACCGGACGGCCTCTTTCTTGCCTCTAAGGAGACCTCGATGATTGAAATCACCCAAGTCAACGCGTCGCTCGATGAAGCCGGCGATGAAAATGCCTGCCTCATTGTTGGCAAGCGAGTCGCCAAGCGCGTCCTACGTTGCAAGGACTCCGAGATCAAGTCCATCGAGCTCCACCGCAAGTCAATCGACGCTCGCAAAAAACGAGACGTCCATTTTATCCTGAGCTTTCGTGTTGAGCTGGCTAGTCCCCACCTCGAGCGAGAAGCGGTCGACAGCGTTGCCGAGCGTGACCGCTCGCGCGTACGCGCGATAGAAGACGATGAGCCTTCATTCCCCTCCCCCGCCTCCGACGCACCTCAAGAACGCCCTGTCGTTGTCGGCGCCGGATGCGCCGGCCTTTTCGCTGCGCTTACGCTCGCCGAAGCAGGTCTTAAGCCCTTGCTCATCGAGCGCGGCGACCCGGCATTTCGCCGCTCGCAGGCGATCGACCTCTTTCTAAAGGAGCGCATCCTCGACCCCGAGAGCAATATCCAGTTTGGTCTGGGCGGCGCGGGGACTTTCTCGGACGGCAAGCTCAATACGGGAACCAAAAATCCCGCCCATCGCCTTATCCTCGAAACCTTCGTCGAGGCGGGTGCGCCCCGCGATATTCTGTGGGATGCCAAGCCGCACATTGGCTCCGACATCCTTCCCACGGTTGTCACCGCTATATCCCAGCGCATCGAGCAGCTCGGAGGTGTCGTCCGTTATCGAACGAAGCTCGTCGACATTCGCATCGACGCGTCTGGCGCCATCACCGGTATTGATGTCCAATCGTCCCAAGACGCCGCTTGCGAGCCAATCGAGACAAAGCACCTCATCCTTGCCTGCGGGCATTCTGCTCGCGATATTTTTGAGCTCCTTAAGGACCACAACGTGGCCCTCGCACAAAAGACCTTTGCCATGGGCGTTCGCATCGAGCATCCGCAGCGCGACATCGACCGTGCCCAATATGGAGCCTCAGCGGGACATCCTGCCCTCGGAGCAGCCCCCTACAAGCTCGTCGCCCATCTTCCCAACGGCCGCAGCGTGTTCTCGTTTTGCATGTGCCCCGGCGGACAGGTTGTCGCCGCCTCTTCCGAACAGGGCCACCTGTGCGTCAACGGCGCCAGTCTTAATGCCCGCGACGGACGCAACGCAAATGCCGCCCTGCTCGTTAACGTCACGCCCGAGGACCTTCCCAACGATGACCCGCTCGCCGGCATCGAGCTCCAGCGTGCCTGCGAGGCGGCCGCTTATCGCCTGGGCGGTTCCAGCTGGAACGCACCGGCACAGCTCGTCGGAGATTTCCTCGCAGAACGCGCCAGCAAGGCGCCCGGAAAGGTAAAACCTACCTATCCGCTCGGTGTGACCTGGACGGCAATTGACGAAGCCCTGCCGCAGCATATCGTCGAGTCGCTCCGTCTGGGACTTCCCCTACTCGGAAAAAAACTACGAGGCTACGACCGCCCCGATGCCGTTCTTACCGGCGTGGAGACTCGCTCGAGCTCACCGGTCACCGTCACCCGAGACCGAACATGCCATGCCGTGTCGACCCCGGGCCTCTACCCTTGTGGTGAGGGAGCTGGATATGCCGGCGGCATCATGAGCGCGGCCACCGACGGCATCCGTTGTGCCGAAGCCCTGATCGCAGACCTCTAACGCACGAATTCCAGCGCGCAAAAGACACAGGCCCCAAGCTCCACAGGGAACTCGGGGCCTGTTCGCTATTTCTTAAACCGTGCACCCTGGCGTTTTCTGCCCGATGCGAACGTGGAACCCTTGCGGGCCTGCGAACGTAAGCGCTCGATCGTCTCGTCCTCAGACGCACCCTCGAGCATCGCCCGAATCTGAACGACGGCATCGCGCAGGCGCGCCGCCTCCTCAAAGTCCATGGCAGCAGAAGCGTTGCGCATATCCTCTTCCATGGTTTCGACGATCCGGACAAGCTCGTCATGCGGTAGTTCTTCCAACTGCTCCGCAAGTGTCTGCTCGGGTGCCACCGTTTCCGGCACGCCACCCTCGCCCGACTCATCGGGCGTATAGAATGCACCATGGCCAAGAGAGTCGCCCTTCGAGCGCCCCTTGGAACCCACGGTTTTTTCGGCCTCGGCAATAAAACTTGAGATGTCGTTGATGGCCTTGCGCACCGTCTTGGGCACGATGCCATGCTCTTCGTTATATGCCATCTGAATCTCGCGACGGCGCTGTGTCTCCTCGATGGCCTCTTTCATCGAATCGGTCACAACGTCCGCATACATGATGACTTCGCCATCGGCGTTACGGGCCGCGCGGCCAATCGTCTGAATCAGCGAACGGCGGTTGCGCAAGAAGCCTTCCTTATCGGCATCGAGAATTGCCACCAGTGAGACCTCGGGAAGATCCAAGCCCTCGCGAAGCAGGTTGATGCCAACGAGAACATCGATCTTGCCCTCGCGCAGCGTTCGCAGGATCTCGACACGGTCCATTGTCGCCGTATCAGAATGCATGTAATTGACCTTAATGCCCGCATCAAGCAGATGGTCGGTCAGGTCCTCGGCCATGCGCTTGGTCAACGTGGTCACCAGCACGCGCTCCTTGCGGGCAACGCGCTCGCGAATCTCGTCCTCAAGATCGTCAATCTGGCCGCGAACCGGACGCACATCGATCTTGGGATCGAGCAGGCCGGTCGGACGAATAATCTGCTCAACATCGTTCTGGCTCACCCGCAGCTCGTAGTCGCCCGGCGTGGCCGAAACGTAGATGAACTGGGGGATCCTTGCCTCAAACTCATCGAAACGAAGCGGGCGGTTATCGAGTGCCGAAGGAAGGCGAAAACCGTGTTCCACCAGCGTCACCTTACGCGAGCGGTCACCTTCGTGCATGCCGCGAATCTGCGGCACCGTCACATGGCTCTCATCGATGATGCAGAGCATGTCCTTAGGGAAGTAATCGATCAGGGTAAACGGCGGCTCACCCGGCTTGCGACCGTCCAGATGACGCGAGTAGTTCTCGATACCGTTACAAAAACCCATGGTCTCGAGCATCTCAAGATCATAGTCGGTGCGCTGCTGCAGACGCTGCGCCTCGAGCAACTTGTCGGTCGCCTTGAGCTCGGCCACACGCTTCTCACACTCTTCACTGATTGATTTCAGAGCGGCCTTGACCTTGGGTTTCTCGGTCACGTAGTGGGATGCCGGCCAGACGGGAATGGCCTCGTACTCACGAATCATCTCGCCGGTGACCTCATCGATCTCGGCAATCAGCTCGACCTCGTCACCAAAGAACTCAAACCGCAACGGATGCTCGGCATAAGGCGGATACACGTCGACAACATCGCCGCGCACGCGGAACGTGCCGCGCGCCAGGTCATAGTCATTGCGATCATATTGAATGTCGATCAGTGCATGAATAAAGTCATCGCGCTCGAGCGGCACCTTCTTGTCGACGTTTGGAGCCAGACCCGCATAGTCCTCAGGAGAGCCAATACCATAGATACACGAGACTGATGCGACGACGATCACATCGCGTCGAGATAGCAGCGATGCGGTCGCCTGATGTCGCAGCATCTCGACCTCTTCGTTGATCGAGGAGTCTTTCTCGATATACGTATCGCTTTGCGGCACATACGCCTCGGGCTGATAGTAGTCGTAGTACGAGACAAAGTAGACCACAGCGTTGTTGGGAAAGAACTCTTTGAGCTCGCTCGCAAGCTGAGCGGCGAGCGTTTTATTGGGAGCCATGACCAGCGTCGGCTTCCCCAGGGCCTCAATAGTCTTAGCCATCGTGAAGGTCTTGCCCGAACCAGTCACGCCCAGCAAAACCTGGTAGCGGTCTCCGTCCCTCACGCCCTGCACAAGCGACTCAATGGCCTTTGGCTGGGAACCTGCAGGCTCATAGGGAGACACGACCTCAAACGGCACCTCAGAGCCCTCAACGCCAAAGCGTTTGAGCTCTCCGCCAACACGCTCAACTTCAAAATCCGCCATGGATAATCCTAACTCATATATCTGCAGTATACGCAGGCGGCAGGCATAGTCCTATACGAACCGATCGGGATAGAGGGTCTTATAGCGAACCCAAGCATTATTGACACGAATCAGATAAGCCTGCGTCTCGGGAAAGGTGATTGCATTGTGCAGCGACGTACTCTGCTGCGCCCATCCGTCGACATTGCCCATACCGGCGTTATAGGCGGCAATGGCACTATCCGTCGACCCGTTGAAATAGGTCAGAAGATACGAGAGGTATGCGCAGCCAAACTCGATATTGGTAGCCGGATCGTTAAGGTTGTCGACCGAATACTCGTCACCGTCGACAAGGCCCTTGGTGATCATATCCTGAGCAGTCACGGGCATCAGCTGCATCAATCCCTGAGCACCCTGATTCGATTCGGCGTTGGGATCCCAATTCGATTCCGACTTAATGACAGCGCACACCAGATACGGATCCAGATTATGCGAAATACTGGATTGCTTTACATATGCCTCGTAGTCAATCGGATACAGCGGCTTAAAGAAAGCGGCAGGAGCACACGAGTAAACGAATGAGATAAGGCCGAAGGCAAAAACGGCAGCCAGCGGTATAAGGCGATACCACGCAAAGAAACGTGTCTTAGGCATCGGCATCCTCCTTATTCGCAGTGTCTATAAACCCATGGCATGCAAGCCATGAGTCAAGCTGCTCAAAGAGCGAATTATCGCCTGCGGTATTATCAATCACCGTTGTAGCGAGATTGCACAGCGCAGACTCATCGGGCTGGCAAGCAGAACGGGCATCGAAATCAGATGGCTCCATGCCACGCTGAATAGCACGCTCGCGACGAACTGACAAAGGGGCGCTGATGACCAAAATTTCATCAGCCAAGCCAAATGAATCCTCAAAACCAGTCGGGGCAGAAACCTCGACCACCGCAAAGGGGTAACGGGGAGACGAAACCGTACAACAAACCGGATCGAGAATCCTCAGTGACAGCTGCTCAATGAGAACGGGGTGCACAATGCTATTGAGCCTCGCGACCGCATCAGGAGAAACAAAAGCTCGAGAAGCGAGTATGTTACGGCGAACGCCGCCTTCCTCATCCAAAATATCCCAACCGAATTCATCCGCGAGAGCATTGACGATATCAGAGCCCGGTACATACAGCGATTTTGCAAGCTCATCCAGATCGATAAGCATAGCGCCACGAGATTCGAAATAGCGGCAGGCAGTAGATTTACCCGAAGCAATATTGCCCAAGACAAATACGGTAAACATCAAGCCCTCCCTAACGCCAATGCGAGTAATTATCGCTCAAATAAACTAGAAGGACTCAAAATACAGGCAAACAGTAAGAGCGCATACGGGGGAGCTAGGTCCCAAAGCACAACGTATATATAGCACAAAAAAGGGGGAGGCCGCGAGGCCTCCCCCTTCTTCAAGTCTTGCGACGGCTCGGTGCCGTCCACCGGTCAGCGGCGCCCTGGCCTCCCACGGGCTGGCCCCGCAGTACTCTCGGCGCGATG
>NZ_JBBNJW010000008.1:0-140671 GCF_040093305.1 Collinsella sp. CLA-AA-H302 | reverse complement strand
TCTGATGGTGTCGACGTCAATGGTATACGGGTGCATCATCGACGTCTTCAATACAGAAAATATCAGTGCGGAATGTTTGCAAGACTAAACCCCGGTCCCCGCCGCGTTGACGTTGCTGTGACCCTGGCCGGGCGCTTCCGGCGGGCCGACGGGTCGGTGGCGATGGGGGCGTGGGTCCCGTCTTGCCTTGCACGTAACTGGCTGAAATTATTTTGGTTGGAGCTTTGCTTATGTCCCAGAAGTTGACTCGGGTGATTGTTACTACCGATATGGAAGTCGATGATATGAACTCACTTGTTCATTTGGCTCTGTATCTTAATTTGCTTGATGTGCAGGCTGTGGTGTATACGGCTTCGCAGTATCACTTTCTTGGGGATGGAGTTCATACGCTCGGCGAGGTGAATTCGCATTGGCGGACCAAGGGCGTGCGCTCCTATACCTGGGATGTTGTGCCTCATGAGCCCGATCCGCTGGCCGGCGAGCTTCGCGAGTATCGGCCTTTTCCCGAGCATTGGATCGAAAGTCTTTGGAGCAACGAATACGCCCAGGCTTGGCCGCAGCTGCAGGCCAATGCCGTTGCCGCCGGCGAGCCGTCCTTCCCCACGCCCGCACAGATGATTGAGCGCACGTTTGTGGGAAACGTTGCCTTCGAGGGCGATGTGCGCGAGGAAACGCCCGGTTCGCGCGTCATCGCCGATGCCATCATGGACGACGACCCCCGCACGCTGTGGCTGTTCAGCTGGGGTGGTATGAATACTATCGTTCGTGCCCTCATGAGTATTGCCGAGCGTTATCGCGCCACACCCGAGTGGCCCACTGTGCAGCAGCGGGTCTATCAGAAGGTGCGCGTGATGGGCGTTGCCGATGGCGTGGGACAGGACAACTCGTGGCTCGACCATGGGCGTGGGCTCTTTCCCGAGCTCATCTTTTGGCGTACGCCCTATATGTATGGAAACTATTTCGACGCCAAGATGGCTCAGCCCGATACGCTGCCGCTGTTTAAGGCTCCTTGGCCTGAGCAGAATCTCACGCAGGACAACGGCCCCCTCATGGCGCGCTACATGCTCTATGGCGATGGCAAGGTCTACGAAAACGAGCCTGAGCGCTTTCAGTTTGGCAAGCATGCCCGTCTGGATTGGGGCCTGGAAGGCATGCCCGCGGTGCAGTTTGAGCGCGGCGACTTTATGGCCGAGGGTGACAGCATGACCTATATTCCGCTGCTGCCGTTTGGCCTGCGCGGTATCGACGACCGCGGCTTCGACACACTGCTCGGCCGCATGTTTCTTGATGGGCATCCCGATGCGAACGCGCCCGCCGGTCTTGCCGCCATCAACACGCCCGCAGACGACAATCCCAATCCCTATCTGCGTGCCTATCAGGAAGACTTTGCCGCCCGCGCGCAATGGTGCGCCCATGATCCGGCCATCTGCTCGCATCCGGCACATGTTGTCGAGGTCACGGCCGACCGCAGCGCCGCAGCCGGCAAGCGCATCGACCTTGCAGCAACCATCGTCGACCCCGACGGCAGGGGCTTCGATGCGCATTGGGATGTCGCCGTAGATCCGTCGAGCTATGCAGGCGTCCAGGATCTGTCGATGTGGCAAGAATGCACGGTAGACACCGCTTTCATCGTGCCCGCCGACGCACGACCCGGCGACCGCTTTGTGCTCACCCTCACCGTGCTGACGCACGCCGAGCGCCCCTGTACCCGCTACGCCCAGGTCGCCGTGACCGTGGCATAGCAAGGGCGGCGCCCACATTCGGCAGCCGCTGCATTCGACAAAGAGTGTCCCCAGGCACCAAACGAGCGGGGATTTTTGGACACCCAAACAACGAGAGTGGACAATCTCCCACTTTGAGCCCACAAGCAGGCCAAAAATGGGAGATTATCCACTCTCGTTCTGCGAGCACTCATTGGGGACGTACTTAAATGAGTAGTTTCACTCATTTAAGTGCGTCCCCAATGAGTAGGAAAAATGGGCCATGTGTCCCAGTTGTGGAGACTCGTTGAGCCGTCTGGGTATCGTGAAAGGCTGCGCACTCCCCCATCATCAAAAGTGACACACGCTACCAGTTGATGGGAGGCAGCCATGGGCTTCTTTGACAAGATGTTCGAGAAGAAAGAGTGCGCGATTTGCGGTACCGAGCTGGGACTTCTAGGTAAGACAAAAATCAATGAAGGCTACCTGTGCAAAGAGTGCACCGGCAAGCTCTCCCCCTACTTTCACGGCTATCGCTCCAGCACCGCGGACGATATCCGCGAGCAGATCGCCTACCGCGAGGCCAATGCCGAGCGCTTGGCGTCGTTCAGCCCCACGCGCACGCTTTCTGCCGGGCGCACCAACATCATGCTCGATGAGGACGCGGGCCTGCTGATCATCACCTCGCAGAGCCGCTGGCGCGACGCCAATCCCGACATCATCGAGTTCTCGCAGGTACTCGGCTGCGATATGGATATCGACGAGCATCGCACCGAAATCTATCGCGAGACCAAGGACGGCGAGCGCGAGAGCTACAATCCGCCGCGCTACGACCTGGATTACGACTTTAATCTGACCATTCACGTCAACACGCCGTACTTTACCGAGATCAACCTGCGCGTGAACGACTCCACCATCGATCAGCGCGGCTCCATCGAATACCGCGAGGCCAAGCGCCAGGCAACCGAGGTCCGCGACGCGCTGGTGCAGCTGCGCCAGGAGACGCGCGACAGCGTCGTGGCCGCCAAGGCCCCCAAGACCGCGGTGACCTGCCCCTTCTGCGGAGCCACCACCATTCCCGATGCCAGTGGGCGCTGCGAATACTGCGGCGGCGCCATCGGCGCATAGCCTCCGGCACGGAAAGGACCGATCATGGCCTTCGAGAGCGTCAACTATCAGTGCCCTGCCTGCGGTGGTCCCCTGCATTTTGCCAGCGCCGAGCAAAAGCTTGTCTGCGACTACTGTGACTCACGCTTTGAAGTCGAAGAAGTCGAGGCCCTCTATCGCGAGCGCCAGGACAAGGCAGATGCCAAAGCCGATGCCGCAGCCGCAGCTCCCAAACCTGCTGCCGACGATGCCGTGCAGGAGCTCGCCCAAAACGCCGGCTACATCTGCTCGTCGTGCGGCGCCGAGCTCGTGTCCGACGGCACCGTCGCCGTCACCACCTGCCCGTACTGCGGCAACTCCGCCGTGGCGCCCGGCCAGCTCTCTGGCGACTTCTCGCCCGACCTGGTGATTCCGTTTAAGCTCGGGCGCGACGACGTCACGGCCGCACTCAAGGGACACTACAAGGGCAAGATCTTGCTGCCCAAGAGCTTTGTCACCGGCAACCACATCGACGAGGTCCAAGGTGTCTACGTGCCGTTTTGGCTCTACGGCGCCCGCGTGGACGGCGAAGTGTACTTTGACGCGACCAACGAGACCGTGACCGAGGAATCCGACCGCACCGTCACGACCACCGACCACTACGATGCCTATCGCAAGGGCAATATCTCGTTTAAGCGCGTGCCCGTCGACGGATCGTCCAAGATGCCCGACGGCCACATGGACGCCATCGAGCCGTTTGACTACGACGCGCTGCGTCCGTTCTCGGTCGCATATATGCCCGGCTACATCGCCAACCGTTACGACGAGGACTGCGAGACCTGCAAGGCGCGCGCCGAGCGCCGTATGGAAGAAAGCACGATCTCGGCCCTGCGCGAGACTGTCGTCGACGAATACGACGATGCCACGGTCGAAAGCAAGCAGCTCGACTACACCTGGGAAGACAGCGACTACGCCCTGTTCCCCGCCTGGATGCTCTCCACCTCGTGGAACGGCAAGAGCTACCTGTTTGCCATGAACGGCCAGACCGGCCGCTTGGTCGGCGAGCTCCCCTGCTCCAAGCCCAAGCTCGCTATTGCCTCGGTGCTGTTCTTTGTGATCGGATTTATCCTCTCCCAGATTCTCTTTATGGGTGAGAACGCCTTCGATCCGGATTACCTCGCCTTTGATATCGAGGGCATCCTCATCAACATCGTCGCGCCGCTGATCATCGTGATTATCGGAGACGTGCTACTGGTAGGCCAGCTCAAGACGGCCAACGAGGCCACCCACGCCGACGAGTACTGCGGCGAGCTCGACCTGACCGAGAAGCACGACACCTTCAACCACACCGAGACCACCGTTGTCATGAAAGACGACAAGGACGACTAAGCAATCCGACCAATACCACCCGGCCTTTGACGAGAAAGGAAGATCACCATGGGACTCTTGAAAGCTGGATTGGGTGCTGCCGGCGGCGTCATGGCCGACCAGTGGAAGGAATTTATCTATTGCGAATCGATGCCTGCTGACGTCTTGGCCTGCAAGGGCAGCAAACGCACCGGTGGCCGCAGCTCCAACACGCGCGGCGAGGACAACGTCATCTCCAACGGCTCGGTCATCGCCGTCAACGACGGCCAGGGCATGCTCGTGGTGCAAAACGGCAAGATCATCGAAGTCGCACTGGAGCCCGGTGAGTTCGTCTTCGATACCGGCAGCGAGCCGAGCGTCTTTAGCGGCAACCTGGGCGATTCCATCAAGGAGACCTTCGCCAATATCGGCAGCCGCTTTACCTTTGGCGGCGACGCGGGCAAGGACCAGCGCGTCTACTTCATCAACACCAAGGAGATCATCGGCAACAAGTACGGCACCGCCTCGCCCGTGCCCTTCCGCGTGGTCGATAACAACATTGGCCTGGACGTTGACGTCTCCGTGCGCTGCAACGGCGAGTACTCGTACCGCATCACCAACCCGCTGCTGTTTTACACCAACGTGTGCGGCAACGTGACCGATAGCTACACGCGCGACAAGATCGACAGCCAGCTTAAGTCCGAACTGCTCACCGCCCTGCAGCCCGCCTTCGCCAAGATCTCGGAGATGGGCATCCGCTACAGCGCCATCCCCGGCCACACCACCGAGCTCGCCCGCGCGCTCAACGAGGTCCTCTCTGCCGACTGGCGCGACCTGCGCGGCGTCGAGATCGTGAGCTTTGGCGTCAACTCCATCGCAGCCTCGCAAGAAGACGAGCAGATGATCAAGGACCTGCAGAAGGCCGCAGTCATGCGCGATCCCACCATGGCGGCAGCCAACATTGCCAGCGCCCAGAGCGACGCAATGCGCGCGGCAGCCGCCAATCCCAACGGCGCGATGGCAGGCTTTATGGGCATGGGCATGGCAGGTGGCATGGGCGGCATGAACGCCAGCCAGCTGTTCGCCGCCGGCCAGGCACAGCAGCAGGCCGCCCCGCAGCCGGCTCCGGCACCCGCTCCCGCCCCGGCTCCTGCCGCCGCACCTGCGGCCGGCACGTGGACCTGCAGCTGCGGTGCCACCAACACCGGCAAGTTCTGCTCCGAGTGCGGCAGTCCCGCACCCGCCCCGGCACCGGCCAAGTGGTTCTGCCCCAACTGCGGTAGCGAAAACGGCGGCAAATTCTGCAGCAACTGCGGAACGCCTAGGCCCTAACCCCTCTATCTGGTAATGAGCGGGGGATCCGCCACCCCCGCTGCCTTCTATGGGTTTCGTTCGATAAAGGAGGACACCATGAAGACAACGTTCAAAAAGTCCGCGCTCGTATTCCTGACATGCATCTTGGCGCTCGCCTTTGCCCTGACGGGCTGCAGCGGCGGCAAAGACCCCAAGGCCAACTTTGTCGGCAGCTGGAAGCTCTCGGGTGGAACCACGGAGGGCGAAGAGCTGACCGATGAGTATATGGATATGTTCGAGGAATGGGGCATCAGCTGCATCTTGGTCCTGGACGAAGACGGCACGGGCAGCCTCGATTTGTTCTCCGAAGTTTCCGACCTAAAGTGGGAGGCCAAGGACGCTACCACCGCGAGCATCACCGTCGACAAGGAGACGACCGACGTGAAGCTCGAGGACGGCAAGCTTGTCCTTGAGGACGGCGAGGACAAGCTCATCTTTAGCAAGTCCGACAAGGACCTGTCCGGCACGGTGAAGAAGGATCGCGAGGCGGCCGAGAAGGAAGAAGAGATCGATGAGGCCGTCGAAGACGGCGATGTCCAGAGCGTCGAAATCTCCCCCGCCGTCACCGTCGCCGATGATGACCTGTGCACCATCACCATCACCGAGAAGTTCCAGGACGACTGGGGCGACATCGGCTTTGTCGTCAACATCACCAACAAGAGCGACAAGGACCTGACCTTCTACGCTCCCACCGGCAAGACAAACGTCAACGGCACCATGAAGGAAGCCTGGTTCTCTGCCCACCTGATGCCCGGCACCAACGCCACCGAAGAGTTCACCTTCTCGAAGGGCACGCTTGACAGCTTCGACAGCCTAGTCAACACGACCATCGGCATCGACGCCTACCTGACCGATTCCTACGAGGACGTCGCCTCCTACAGCGCAACCATCGCGTAGCGGTAGACCACGACAGCCGCGGATTGGCGGACACATCCGCGCACACCAGACGGGGCCGCAGGAGTTGATCCTGCAGCCCCGTCGCTTTTATGCCGATGCGTAACGAGCGTTAGCGCTCCATGTTGGGAACGATGCTGCCCTCGGTCACCGCGCGCACGGCCAGACGCATGATGTTGTCGTAGCCGGTCTTGCTCAGGATCTCCGAGATGCGGCGCTTGATGGTGCCCTCGCTCATAAAAAGCTCGCCCGCAATCTCGCGACGGCTCTTGCCCTCGCAGGCAAGACGCAAAATCGACAGCTCGACATCGTCGAGTGCCGCCGTGCCCGAGAAAATGCTCTCGGGTGGCTTGGGAAATGTGCAGTAACCCGCCAGCGTGGAGCGCATCACAGCAAACAGCTCGTCGATGCCGACGTTCTTGTACACAAAGCTATCGACGCCGGCCTCGCGCGCCTGATCGACAAAGGTGATCTCGGGCATGCCCGTCATGATGATGACGCGACACTCGGGCAGCGCCTCTTTAATACGCGCCGCCGCCACGATGCCGTTGGAATCGTGCTCGGTGCACACATCCATCAGTATCATGTCCGGACGCTCCTTGAGCACAACGTCCAAGGCATCCGAGGCGTCGGCGATCGCGGCGACAACGGTCATGTCGGGCTGGTCGCCCACGGAACGCGCCAGGCTCTCACGCAAGATAGCCTGGTCTTCGACGATTAACACGCGGATCATGAGCTTCTCCTTTGAACCGTGGCGCTGGAGTTTAGCGGAATGGATACCGCAAGCGTGAAGGGCGGGGCGGGATGGACTTCCAGGCTGCCGCCCAGATTCTGCGCGACATGCCTCATACCAGGGATACCCGTTCCCTCGCGATACGATACGGGTGCAGGCGCGCCGTCGTTAGAAACGGTCATCCGCGCAACAGCGCCGTCTTCCGACGTCTCCTGCCACAGGCGCACATGGACCTGATGGGCCTGTGCATGCTTGGTGGCATTGGTCGAGGCTTCGCGGATAATCTGCAGAAAGGCTGCGGCGACACGCGCGTCGCTTGGCAGCTCGCCCTCTACATCGATCTGCACGCTCACCAGGCCAAAGGCGTGGACGATATCGCCCAGCTGCTCCGAAGGCTCACTGGCACCGCCATGACGCAGATCGGCGGCGATTGAGCGCAGCAACGGATCGACCTGCTCGAGCGACTCGTCGTCCAAGCGCCCCTCCTCCAGATAGCGATGGAGGATTGATAGGCGTTGGCCGATCACATCGTGAACGCGGGCGCGCATGCGCAGATAGGCCGCATTGTCGGCAACTTTTTTGACTTCTTCGATCTGGGCCTGGAGCTCTTGGCCCGCAAGCTCAAGCAGGTGGTTGGCCTGCGCCAGACGGTCATGCGCGTGCGCATACTCTGTCACATCCAGGCCGATAATGCGCTCGAACGAACGGCCCGAAACCATAACGTCATCGTGCACAAACAAGCGAATCTCGGCGGGAGAAACCTCGACCACAACGCGCGCCTCACCAAAGCGGTCCAGATTAATACGTACGCGGTTCTGGCTGCTTTCGGGCATTTGCATACTGAGTTTGCGCAGGTCGTTCCATGTACCGCTCATATCGCCTAGGTCGGTGGGCATATGAAGCTCCACCAGGTTTTTTCGCATGCGGCGGTTCATGAGCAACGGACGGCCCCTCGGGTCCAGATACAGGATGCCCACGGGAATCACGTTGATGGTTTCAATCGTCGAGAACGCGGTGATATCCTCCTGGCGGTTACGGACGTCCATCAAGAGCGCCGCGACGGAACGGAACAGGAAGAACGCTCCCTCTGCGATAAGGACAACGGCCCACACCGAGCCCATGGCAAAAACCACCGGCGGTGTCACGGCGCCAACAAGCAGCAGCTCGGCCAGCATGACAGGGCGACGATAGTGCACCATAAGGACCACGCCATAGGCAAAGATCGCGGCATTGAGCCACAGCACTCCGCCCATTGCCCTGGCGCAAACGTCAAGCGGCGCCACCAGATACGAGCCAGACGACGCGAATAAGATGAGCGCCGAAATCATCAGGTGAAGCACAAGGCTCGCCTCGTAGGCGCAAATCACCTTACGGTTATAGGACGAGCGGCGCGATGCGATGAGCGGGACGTGGATCGTCTGCAGACACGCAGCCAGGGCAAAGACAACATCGAGCGCAACGATTTGGGGAAGGATGAGCGAAATCTGCATCGTCACTCACCCGCCCTCGGCATCAAGACGATCATGCGCAGCTGGCCGGGCTCGCCCTCAAGACGGTATGCCACGTTGCGCCTTTGCAGAGCGCTTTCGAGCTCTTGCGCAGCGGGCGTCTGCGAAAGATCTTCATCATCGTTGGAAAAAAGCGTGGCGCGCAGCTCGACACTGCACCGGTCATGGTCGCCCAAGTGATACATAAGCGCCGGATGGTCGGTGGTGTAGGCAAAAAACGCAAAGTCATACACGCAGTCGTACAGGGCGCTTACCGTACTGGCGTGCATCGGGCGCCGTATGGCGATAATCGAGGCGCAATCGACATCGATGGTGCGCAGGTCGCTTGCGAGCTCATTAGCAATGAGTTGAATGCGGTCGCGATCAAAACCGCTCTCCCCGTGCTGTGCCAACGTGAGCGACCCTTTGCGCTTGCAATAGGCGACGAGCATCTTGGCGCGCTGCAGCATGCGGTAACGCTCGTGCGAAGACGC
This sequence comes from Collinsella sp. CLA-AA-H302, assembly GCF_040093305.1. Lineage (NCBI taxonomy): Bacteria > Bacillati > Actinomycetota > Coriobacteriia > Coriobacteriales > Coriobacteriaceae > Collinsella > Collinsella sp. CLA-AA-H302. The sequence goes on along the minus strand of NZ_JBBNJW010000008.1, from coordinate 131,577 downwards.
CTCGTCGGTCAACGGTGGCAGCGAGCTCAGCAGGTCGTACATCTCTTCGAACGCGCGGGCAAGCGCCTGGTCCACGTCTTGAACGAGCAAGGTCTCGGCCTCTTGATCTGCCAGATGCGTCTTAAGATCGTAGTCGGCCGTGAGCAGCTCATTTTGGCGCTGCAGCTCCATGCGACGATGTGCCAGTTCACGGTTAAGCTCGTTGAGCTCCGACACGTCTTGGGCAAGCAGGGCCGATCCGCCCAGCAGCGGAAAGGCGCGATACATTACATCGGGATCGGACGCCACGGCAAAGGCATGGGCATGCCCGTGTTCCTGGGCCCGAAGCTCTTCGCACACGCCCGCCGGCATTGGCTTCGACACCGGTGTGGCATAGACTTCCTGCAGGTCGCGCGTTAGAACTTTGAGGTCGAGCGGCAAGGTGTCGAAGATGCCAGCAATGTCGTGATATGACGGAATGACACCGCAATCGAGACAGATTTCCATCGCCACCACGCACAAGACGCAATAGACGAGCGAGAAGTTGAGCCTCCATGCCCAGGGCACGCGCAGAGCATACGAGATGGCAAAGAACGCGCCACCCAACAAAACAAGCGCCGCCGTGCCCGAAAAGCGCTGAATGCGAAAGGACGAGGACCGACCCACCAGGATAAAAAAGGCCGCGAAGTTAAAGGCCGTCCACACCAAGACAGCAAAATAGCCCCAGCCATATGTGTAATCGTTGCTCCAGGTGTCGCTTGCACGGTCAAAGTGGAATACCTGCCGGTGGAAATCGTTGGTGAGCACAAAACCGATAAGTAGGATGGCCACGACCCACAGGATGCTGCGATAGCGACGGCCCGCACGGTGTTGTTCCAGCCCCGCAAGGCGCAGGCCGCACAGCTGGTAGAGCAGCGGAATGAGCGTCATGGGCACGTAGTACAGGTACCACAGGATCGTGGCGTAGACCGGTGTGAACGACTTGTATTTGAGGATGACCTCAATCATCCAGAGAGCGCAGATGGTGGCGACGGCAACAAGGCGGCGGCGCAACACATAGTCCAAACAGCGCAGATAGACCGATACGCCCCAGATCGAAAATATAATTGCGGCGACAAGCAACGGGAGAGAGCTCGAGTGGACGAGCGCATCCACGACCTCTTCGGACACCTCGCTATAGGCGGGCACGGTGTTGGAAAGTTTGGGGTCGGAGGCGAACAACGCCGGCAAGACTGCCAAAAGCATAAGGAACAGCGCGGTAATGGCGCCGGCGATAACAAAGACGCGATGGCGGTATACACGATGCGATATGCCCACAAGGAATCGCGGCATGGCGAAGAGCCTGCCGCCTCTGGGATCCGCCACGGGTGCGGATCGGGCGGTCGCGTGGCCGATATGTCGCTCGCAGGTACCCATAGTGCTTTTAGTGTACCGACAGGCGGGCCCAAAAAGCGGGCCACATGTCCCAAAATCCGCCGACGGCAAAGGGTGCCCCCAGCGACTAGTCGTTTAAGAACGTCCCCAATGAGTACTTTCACTTCTTTTAACAAAACGCCCGGCGGGCATTAACTGCTCGCCGGGCGTTTTGGTTAGGAAACTCTGAAGTTGAGTGTCTCGGCTTCCTTAGAACAGGTCCTCGCCGTTCGTTTCAATGACATGCTTGTACCAGTCAAAGCTCTTCTTCTTGGTACGCTTGAGGGTGCCGTTACCCGCATCATCGCGGTCGACGTAGATAAAGCCGTAGCGCTTGGACATCTCGCCCGTACCGGCAGATACCAAGTCGATCGGGCCCCAGGTGGTGTAGCCCAGCAGGTCGACGCCGTCCTCAGTCACCGCGTCGCGCATGGTCTCGATATGCTGGCGCAGGTAGTCGATACGGTAGTCGTCGTTGATGGAGCCATCCTCCTCGACAACATCCTTGGCGCCCAGACCGTTCTCGACCACAAACAGCGGCTTCTGATAGCGGTCGTACAGGTCGTTGAGGGTGATGCGGAAGCCCAGCGGATCGATGGCCCAGCCCCACTGGCTCTGCTGCAGGTAGGGGTTCTTGGCGCCGGCGAAGGCGTTGCCCTGGGTGCGCTCGACATCGGGATTATCGGCGCCGGCAGAGCAGCGGGTGGAGTAGTAGCTAAAGCTGATGAAGTCGACGGTATTGGCGGCCAGGATCTCGCGGTCCTCGTCGGTCATCCCGACGTCGATACCCAGACGCTCGAGCTTCTTGACGGCATAAGCCGGATAGTAGCCGCGGCTCTGGACGTCGACAAAGAAGTAGTTGTCCTGGTTGTCGAGCTGCGCCTGGCGCACGTCGCCCGGACGGCAGCTGTAGGGGTAGTAGCTACCCGCGGCGAGCATGCAACCGATCTTGACCTCAGGGTCGATCTCGTGAGCGATCTTGGTTGCCCAAGCACTGGCGACGAGCTCGTTGTGGGCGGCCAGGTACTCGACGGCCTCCTTGTTCTCGCCCTCCTCAAAGACCAGACCGGCACCCATAAACGGCAGGTGCAAGATCATATTGATCTCGTTGAAGGTAAGCCAGTACTTCACCAGACCCTTGTAGCGGGTGAAGATCGTGGTCGCGAGGTTCTTGTAGAAGTCGATGAGCTTGCGGTTGCGCCAGCCGCCGTACTCCTTGATGAGGTGAATCGGGCAGTCGAAGTGCGTGATGGTCACGAGCGGCTCAATGCCGTGCACCTGACACTCGCGGAACACGTCCTCGTAGAAGGCCAAGCCGGCCTCGTTGGGCTCAGTCTCGTCGCCGTTGGGGAAGATGCGGGTCCAGGCCAGGCTCATGCGGAAGGTCTTAAAGCCCATCTCGGCAAAGAGGGCGATGTCCTCCTTGTAGTGGTGATAGAAATCGATGCCGGTCTGCGCGGGGTAGTAATAGCCGTCCTCGAAGTCGAGCATTTTGCGCTGGCCGGAGACCACCGCATAGCGCTCGGGGCCGTGCGGCGCCACGTCCACGTTGGCTAGGCCGCGGCCATCCACGTCATAGGCGCCCTCGCACTGGTTGGCAGCCGTCGCGCCGCCCCACAGGAAGTCTTTACGGAAAGCCATACATCGATCCTTTCACACGCTGTTGTCATAAGCTCAGTATCCCTGCAAACAATGCGTCGCTCAACGGCAACGGCACAGGCCGATACTTCTTTTCGCGTGCAGGCGCCCGGCAGCCGCCCCGTCTGACACTTTTTGATACCGCCGCCCCCAACCACCACAAAGGGGGACAGGCATTTGTGGTGGTTGGGGGCGGTTTGTCTTGATCTGTAACAGGTAGGCCGCTAAAACCGGGCCTGGTGTTACAGATCGAGATCTTTCGGGCACCCTCTGCGGTTTATCTCAATCTGTAACAGGAAGAGACGATTTGGCCCGCTAGATGTTACAGATCGAGACAAACAGGAAGCCCCTAGTCGCAGGTGATGTCGAGGTTTTTGCCGACGAGGCCCACGTAGCCGCCTTCGGCTGCCTTGGGGCTGTCGGCGTGGCAGAGGACCCACTTGTCGGCCTTCCAGTAGCAGTAGCTGTCACCGGCGGCAGGCATGTCGGCTGCAGCCTCGGGGCACGGGCCATTGGTGCCCGCCGGCAGCGCCACCATCACCTGGAAGCCACCGTCGTCGACCATGCAGGGCGTGTAGTGGAGCGTGGTGTTGAAGACCTCAACGACCTTGCCCGCCGGCACGCGGAACGCCTTAACGCACGCGGTGTCAAGCTTGCCGTCCTCGATCTCCCAGCGATGCGCCACGAGCAGGATAAAGTCGCGGGCGCCCAGGTTAAACTCGCTGGCGCGGTGATACTCCAGGCAGTTGAGGCGTGTGTTGTGCCCGTTGCACCAGCCGAGCTGGAAGGGGCGGCCGCCGTACATGAGAAAGCCCAGCTTATCGGCATCCTTGACGCCCTCGAGCTCCGGCGCGCTTGCTACGTACTTACTGCCCTCGGGGATGGGCGTGGCAGAGAGCGCCTCGATGAGCGGAGCGGTCAGGTTGGACGGAACGTCGTTCCACACGCAGCCATAAGATTTGAACTCGTGATCTGATACAGAGTAGATATGCATGTTCGCTCCTGTTCGTTTATGTGACAGTACGAACATTCTAGAACATCATTCATCCACGACCACGTTCAATACCGAAAACATTGCATGACGAAATCACCCGCTCAAAAAGCGACATGCAGTTTCCTAGTCGAGATAATCTTTAAGAAACTCAATAACGCTCATACACCAGTAGTCGGTCTCCGGCGCATGGGGCTTCATCAATGCGTGCCCCCCTTCTGAATACATGACTCCCTCATGGTGTACTCCAGCTGCATCCAGAGCATCGACCATCTTTTCATAATTGTCGGGCGATACAATATCATCGTCAGCGCATTGCCAAAGATATGTCGGAGGATACTGCTCCCACACATGCTGATTAATACAGAAATCATCGAGCGAGTCGCGACCAGCCCCGCCGCACACCGAATCAAGAAATCTATTGTCTGATGCGTTCTCAAAGCCATGAAGATCAATCGGTGCATAACACAGGGCCAAGGCTTTTGGCGCCTCGCATCCGTAGGACGCAAATCCCTTGTTGTCCGTCCCCCACTCGGCAGTTAAATGCGCACCAGCAGAAAAGCCGATAACTGCATAACTTTTTGCGACATTAAATTTCGCTGAATTCTCCAGGACAAAACGGACGGCTCGATTTAAATCGTCGATTGGGCGCGGCATCAAAGGCTCGACCCTCACCCTGTATGACAGCACGAACACGTTATAGCCCGCATCGTTGAGCTCGGGGGCAACGGGAAAGCCTTCCACTTGATGACAAACGCTCTGATAACCTCCGCCCGAAACCGCAATGATAAAGGGAGCCCTAGGTCTCCCGGGAAAGAAGAACAGTTTCGTATTGCGCCGAGTCGGATCACGGATGCAGTCGGCTTCATCCCAAATATCGTAGGCAACCTGCCCCCCGTCATCCACGAGCTCGACAATTCGATTCAATCCACGCAAAACGCGAGCAGTTTCATATGGATTAGCATCAGAATTCATATGAGACACAATGGGTTTATTCCACATGCGCTCCCAAGTTGAAGGCCGGCAAAGCATAAGGTGCTCGCCAAAGCCAGCGAACTCAGGAAGGAGCGCGATTTCGCCAAACGTCATATCGGCAGTAATTGTCATAGCTAGTCACTCCAAAAATGAGGGTGGGCCCGCGTGAATCAACGGCAAGCCCACCACATGCAATCTGCCGCGGGGTTTTCGGCAGCTTACATCCCGAATAATTGTCTACTCCACTACCGCCTCTTCATCAGGGCGATACAGGATGTAAACGAGAACGAAGTTAAGAATTAAACCGACGACATTGCAAAGAATTGCGCCGATGAGGCTGCTCATATCACCAGAAGGATCCATATAACCGGGGAAGCTAAAAATGCCGCTCGACGTCATAACGAACGTACAGGTGTTGAAAATCGCCGGGATAACAGCACTGATTGCTCCGGCGACCATGGAAGCGATAATGATCTTCTTGTGCTCCAAGATGATGCCGTACAGCGCCGGTTCCGTAATCCCGAAAAAGCCCGTAATGGCACAGCTGAACCCAAGACTCTTTTCACTCGGGTCCTTCGAGCGGAGGGCAAACGCCAAACAAGCGCCGACAACACCCATGCTGCAGCAGAGAAGTCCAAGGATAGGATCGGAGCCGACGGTCATAATATTGTTGATGGAAAGCACGATCAGGGCCCAATGGAGTCCAAGGGGGATCATAACGAGACCGAATATCGGCCCGAGAATAACGCCGCAAAGGACGGGGCTGAACTGATAGACCGCCAGCACTGCAGCCGCAAGCAAAGAGCTCGCCTGCTGAATAACGGGGCCGATCACAAGGAGCGAGACGGGGGCGACAACAGCAACCGTCAGGAACGGGACGAGCGCAAATGCCACAACATCGGGAAGAACCGCCCGCAGCCACTTATTAAGAACGGATGCGAACCAAGCCGCCACGATAGCAGGAAACACCGTGGAGGAATAGCTCACCATTGTGAACTTCATGCCGAGCAAATCCAGCGCATCGCCCGCTCCGGCCGCAGCAACGAAAGTCGGATAAACCAGGATTGCGCCGAGCACCGCACCGATATATCGATCGGTTCCAAAGAACTGAGCAGCAGATGATCCGACAAGAACGGGCAGGAAATACATGCAGGCATTTCCCATGCCGTACAGCAGAGTGTATATTCCGCTCTCGGCGGAAACAGCACCCGCCGTCGTCAGAATGCTAAGGATGGCGTTTATCATTCCGCATGCGATCAAGGCAGGAAGAACGGGCATCATGATGCCGCTGATGAACTTCATTAGCTTTCCCAGAACGCCCTTAGTCTCTCCTTCGCTTGCCTCGGAATCTCCGGCGTCAATCCCGGTTTCCTTGGCAACGATTTCATAGACCTTATCGACCTTAGGTCCCACAATCACCTGATATTGCCCCGCGGAATGGCGAATGTCGATCACGCCATCAATCGCCTTGACTTTTGCATCGTCTACGATGCTTTCGTCCTTAAGGTTGAACCTTAAACGAGTCATGCAGTGAGCTACAAATGTAACGTTGTCTGCGCCGCCCACCATCTCGAGAATCTCGGCAGCGAGCTTGGTTGTATCTGCCATAAATACCATTTCTCCCATGTTGAGTTTTATATGTAACCATCAGCAAAGCGCGCGCCTTTGCCAACTAATTACCTTGTTTTCGATGCAATTCGATTGATGTGCATCATGAGGTAGAGTCTTTCTTCGTCTATAAGTTCCCGCCCCGTCAGTCGGCTGAGAACAGAAGCAATATCATCGGCGCACATTGATGCCACCGGATATTCTTTTTTGAGCGAGAGGTACATCTTGCGGTTGTCGCTCACGATGCTTTCGCCAGAGTTCAACCTATTGAATAAGTACTGAAGATGGGTTGCGAACCTTGCGTAATCGAAACCTTCCCGATCAACTTGAATGCCAAGCCGATTTTCAACAGCAACGGTTGACTCCTCCAGAACACGATCGTAGATATCCGCGCTAAACTCTTTAACTACTTCGCATGAGTCCGAATCGGCCATGTTATTGATAAACGCCATGGCAATTCCAACTGCCTCATGAGCTGGAAGCCTAACGTTAAGACGTTTCCTGATTATCCTAAGTGCATACTCGCCGATTTTAAATTCGACGGGATATTGTTGGCGGACATCAAACGATAAAGGCATGCGGACAACGATATTTTGCTCTTTGCGCTTAACCGCATACGCGATATGGTCCGCAAGGATAAACGGCAAATTAGGGCTCACCTCATAAGGCAGCAAACCTGTCGACATATCAATAACATCCGAGGTAAGCTCGAGAAGCTCGTCGGGGACCTCGTCAACGAGAGCGATGTAGCGAGAGCTAACGTTATAAAACGTTCGTTGAATCTCCGAAAGAGGGACCTCGTCTCCGACATTCTTGAACCCCAGACCACGGCCGAATGCAACCAACTGTCTGCCATTTCCATCGACGCAGAGGACAGCGCTGGTATTAATTCGTTTAACAATTTCCATGTGCCCCCCTAAACAGAACAAGGCTCCCGAAGCAGAATCCGACAATCAATGTCAACAGATGCTGCTTCAGGAGCCTTGCCTGAATATCACTCTGAGAACTAGTTTAAGCGAGCTAGTGCTAATGACCTCGAATAAACACTTCTAAACAGTTAAACGGTCGATATCTCCGTGTGAACGGTTTGGAGGCAGAGGGCGGCCCTATGCCTGCTGGTAGTGCAGGTGCTTCTCGTCGATATCGGCCAGGTCACGGTCGAGATAGCGGCGCGCGAGCCAGTTTGCCATGGGGAGGTTCTGGTCCAGGTAGTTGCCGCACTCCTCGGGAGCGGCACCGGGGACATCGCCCTCAAAGCCAGCGACGAACTCGACCAGCTCGCGTACGAGCGGCAAGATCTCCTCGCTCGTCAGCTCGCCAAAGACAACCAGGTAAAAGCCCGTGCGGCAGCCCATGGGGCCAAAGTAGACGATACGGCTCGACCACTCGGCATGATTGCGGAGGAACGTGGCGCCCAGATGCTCGATGGTGTGGCACTCCGCCGTGTTCATGACCGGCTCCTTGTTAGGCGTGGTCAGGCGCAGATCAAAAGTGGTGACGGCGGCGCCGGTCGCCGGATCGCGGTCGATGCGGCTCACATACACGCCGGGCTCGAGCAGCAGATGGTCAACGGAAAAACTCGCGATGCGCTCCATGGCAGATCCTCTCGATAGTCAATTTAGGACGGGGCTCTTTTAGCTGGTTCGAATGGTCGCACCAATCATACCAGTCAAAAAAGCCCCGTCCCAAATGAGCTGCCCGGGACGGGGATCAATGAGTGTTTAATCCCCAGAAAAATCCTTGGGTGCCGCGCAGCCGCCTAGGCAGTGTATGCAATTGTTGATTTGACGGCATGGCGCCAGCCGGCGATCTTTTTGGCTCGTTCGTCGGCAGACATGGCAGGCTCCACGATGCCGCGGGCGCCGTAGACGTCAACGACGTCGCGCGTGTACACGCCCAGCGCAATGCCGCAGGCCCAGGCCGCGCCCAGGCCGCTCATCTCGTCGTTGCTCGCAATGCGGATGGGCGAGCCGACCAGATCGCTCTCAAACTGCATCAGGTACGCGTCGCGCGTGGGACCGCCGTCAACACGAAGCTCGGCCAGCGCCGCGCCCGAATCCTCGACCATCGCATCGATGACGTCGAAGATCTGATAGGCGATCGACTCATCGGCCGCCTTTACGAATTCCGCGCGGCCCGTGGTGCGTGTCATGCCAAAGACGCAGCCCTCGGCATCGCTCGCCCAGTGCGGCGCGCCCAGGCCAGTGAACGCCGGCACAAAGTAGACGCGGCTCGCCGGATTGGCGGCGTAGCACAGGTCGGTGACTTCCTCGGGATTGTTGATGAGCTCCAGGTCGTCGCGTAGCCATGTCTTGACGGCGCCGGCGTAGCTCACGTTGCCCTCGAGCACGTACTCGGTCACGCCGTCCATACGCCATGCGAGCGAGCTGGAAAGCCCGTGCGAGCTGGCGACAAACTCGTCGCCGACGTTCATCATGACCGAGCTGCCGGTGCCATAGGTCGCCTTGGCCATGCCGCGGCTGTGGCAGCCCTGGGCAAACAAGGCGGCATGGCTGTCGCCGAGCACGCCGTGCACCGGCACGGGCGCCGGCAAAAAGCCGCCCAGGTCCGTTGTGCCGAACAGGCCATCGGAATCGGTCACCTGCGGCAGACAAACCGGATCGACACCAAAAGCCTCGCACACCGGCTCGCTCCAGCAGCCACGGCGCAGGTCGAAAAGCTGTGTGCGGCTGGCGTTGGACCAGTCGCAGCGGAACTCCGCGCCGCCCGTGAGCGTCCAGACCACCCAGGCGTCGATAGTGCCCAGGCACAGCTCGCCCGCCGCCGCGGCCTCGGCTGCCGCGGGAACGTTCTCGAGGATCCAAGCCATCTTGCCCGCCGGGTAGTAGGGCGAAAGCACCAGGCCCGTCGTGTCACGCACCAGCTCGGCCACGCCCTCGCGCGCGGCCAGCTCGTCGCACAGCTCGCGGGCACGGGCGCACTGCCACACCACGGCGTCGCACAGCGGCTCGCCCGTCGTACGGTTCCAGGCAACGGTGGTCTCGCGCTGGTTAGAGATGCCAATGCCGGCGATATCGGCCGGATCGACCCCAGTCTCCTCCACCACGGCGCGCGCCACGGCCAGCACGTTGGCGGCGATCTCGGCCGGATCATGACTCACCCAGCCGGCCTCGTTGACAATCTGGCGATGTGAGCGGTCGGCGCGATGGATCAGATGGCCGCCCTCGTCCACCAGCAGCGCCTTCGTGCCCTGCGTGGACTGGTCGATACCGATGATGTAGCGGCCCATGGCCACCCCTTTCAAAACGAATGTGACAAAGGGACTGTCCCTTTGTCACATTCCAGTTACTCTGCGGGCAGGAACTCGGCGACCGTCTTGGCGATTCCCTCGCCCGTCAGGCCGTAGTGCGCAAAGACCTCGGGGCTCGTGCCGGTGATGACCGGCGCGTCGGGCAGGCTCAGGCACTTGACCGGACGCGGGCAATGCTCGCCCACGACCTGCGCGACCATGGAACCCAGGCCGCCGAAGGGGCTGTGCTCCTCGACGGTCACGACAGCGCGCGTAGCCCCGGCGGCCTCGATCACGGCCTCGGTATCGAGCGGCTTGACGCAGTACATGTCGAGCACCGTTGCCGAGATGCCCTGCTCGGCCAGCAGATCGGCGGCGTCCACGGCATGGCGGACCATCTCGCCGGTGGCGACAATCGTCACATCGGTGCCGCGACGCACCCAGGTGGCGCGGTCCATCTGAAACGGGCACTCGTCCTCGGTGTACACGTCCTCGACCGGGTTGCGGCCCACGCGGATGTAGGCCGGCTTGTTGTCGGCAACCAGGGCGCGCACGAGCTCGGCGGTCTGGAAGCGATCGCTCGGCAGATACACGCGCATGTTGGGAATCGCGCTCATGGCAGCGATATCCTGCGCGGAGTGATGGCTCATGCCCAGGGCACCGTAGGACACGCCACCCGAAATGCCGATGAGCTTGACGTTGGTATTGGAGTACGAAACATCGACCTTGCACTGCTCATACGAGCGCGTGGTCACAAAGGACGCCGGCGAGGCGGCCCAGGCCTTCTTGCCGCACGAAGCCATGCCGGCGGCGATGCTCACCAGGTCCTGCTCGGCTATGCCGACCTCGACGGACTGCTGGGGATACTGATCGAAGAACGGCGTGAGCGATGCGGAGCCGCGGGAGTCGGAGCACAGGACGACGATGTCCTTATCGGTCTTGGCGGCCTCGAGCAGCGTGTCGCAGATAACCTTGCGGTTGGCGATCTTGTTAGCCATTGATGGCCTCCTTATGGGCAGCGAAATCGGCGATGATCTGGGCATATTCCTCGTCGTTGGGCAGGTGATGATGCCAGCCGGCCTTGTCCTCCATAACGGGCGAGCCATAGCCCTTCACCGTGTTGAGGATGATGACCGTAGGCTTTCCCTTAGTCTCGGCCGCAAGCGTCAGCGCGGCGTCGATGGCCTGGACGTCGTTGCCCGGAATGGAGAGCACGTTCCAACCGAAGGCGGCCCAGCGCTCCTCCTGCGAGTCCTGCTTCATGACGTCCTCGGTGCTGCCGCTAATCTGCAGGCGGTTGCGATCCACGAGCGCGCACAGGTTATCGAGCTGGTAGTTGCCGCCGCTCATGGCGCCCTCCCAGACCGAGCCCTCGGCAAGCTCGCCGTCGCCCATGATGGTGTAGACGCGGTAGTCGCGGCCGTCCATCTTGCCGGCAAGCGCCATGCCGACGGCCACGGGCAGGCCATGGCCCAGCGAGCCCGAGTTCATCTCGATGCCCTTGAGCTTGTTGTTGGGGTGGCCAATGTAGGGGCTGCCGAACTTAGAGAAGCGGGCCTTGACGTCATCGAGGTCCAGATAGCCCTCGTGGCAGAGCACCGCGTAGTAGGCCTCCATGGCATGGCCCTTGGAGAGCACGAAGCGATCGCGATTGGGATCGTCGACGGTCTCGGGCGAAATGTTGAGGTGGTTGGCATAGAGGGTCATGAGGGCGTCGATCACCGACATGTCGCCGCCGATGTGGCCGCCGGCGCCAGCCATGATGATATCGACGCAATCGCGGCGAAGGTCCCAACGCAGGGACTCAAGCTCTTCGATAGTTGCCATTTCTACTCTCCTCGCAGGTAAGCTTTGACGTCTTCTTCGATGGGGTCGTACAGGTCGGGGACAATGCCGAGGTATTTGCATGCCTCGTAGAGCACCGGCACCACGTTGGCGTGAATGGCGACGCAGTGGTGGATGTAGGGACCCTCGACGATCTTGGCCTCGAGGCGCTTGAGGTTTTCGACCTCGACCCATAGGTAGGTGCCCATGCCGGCCGGGCCGTCGATGCCGCGGGCGTTGCCCAACAGCAGCGAATACTCGCCGTTGTCGCCGTCAAAGCGGGCAAGGGTGAGGTCGCCGTGCTTGGCCTCGGCTGTCAGCGCGCCGGGGTGATCGAATGCCAGCGGGTAGGTGAGCTTGGGCTTGACGGCCGCACAGCTGCAGGGCCAGGGGCCACAGTGCTGCAGCAGCTCGCCGTTCTCGTTATCGGGATGACGCACGGTCCAGTCGGCAAACATGCCGCGGTGACGGCCCAGGTCGGCGGCCTCGACCATCAGCGCGGTGATGGCGCCATGGATATCGGTCTCGCACACGACGGGGATACCCATCTCGTTGAGGATAGCGTTGGCGGCGCAGGGCATAATGCCCAGCTCGTCCTGCAGGGCGTTCCAGCACTGGATGGCACCGGCGTTGCAGCCGTACTTCTCGACCAGGCGCTTCATGGCGATGGCGAGTCCTGCGACCGCGGGAACCTTATCCTCGGGGATGCAGATCTCAAAGCTGTCACCAATGTGGGCGAGCATGGCTGCCATGGCCTGCTCGTCAGCCTGGGCGTCGCGCACGGCCTGGACAAGCTCGGTCATGGGGATGGGCGAAAGCTGGATGTTGAACTTCTCGAGCAGCTCGCCCTCGTTGCACATGGTCGACCAGAAATCGAACGGACGGGTGGCCATCTGCAGGATGCGGGTGTGCTTGAAGGTCTTGACCACGTTGCACACGGCCAAAAAGTCCCAAACACCACGCTCGAACTCGGGGTCGGTCAGGCGGCAGTTGGTCATGTAGGTGAAGGGGACCTGGAAGCGGCGCAGGACCTTGCCGGTGGCGAACAGGCCGCACTGGCTATCGCGCAGACGGGTGCCGTCGGGCTCGGGGCGCTCGTCGCGCGGACCCCACAGCAGCACGGGCAGGCCGAGCTCGCGGGCAAGGCGGGCGCAAACGTACTCGGTGCCAAAGTTGGCGTGGCACAGCATGATGCCGTCGACGCCCTCGGCGCGGAACTTTTTGACGATAGGCTCGATATGGCTGTCGTCGAACAGCAGACCCTCATCGTTGATGTCGTCGATATCCACGATGTCGACGCCGATCTCGCGCAGGCGATCAGCCGTCAGCCCGCGATACTTGATCGCATCCGGCGCGCTAAAGATGCTGCGGCGCGTGGGCACAAAACCGAGCTTGATCTTATCCATGTACGTCCTCCCCTAATCACATGTTCAGTAAACAGATGTGTGTTTCGTTTTGTTCTGTTTACTAAATGTTTTACTCTTCTGTTTAGAAGTTTAGCGCGAAATACCCGTAGACGGTAGAGAAATCAGCCTAAACGGTATGTAAACGGATTGAACATACAAGGGAAACAAAAAAGAGGGCCCAGAAGGACCCTCTTTTAAATGGCGTTGTATTTGCTGCCCTAGCGTGCTTTGACGCGAAGCGGGCGATACCGCCTCCGCCTAGATTTCGCGCACGCTCTGGCGCTCGACAAAATAGGTCGACACGGCCGTTTTGCAGGTATAGCACTTGGGATTGCGGATGTTGCCCACCAGACGACGCACCGCGATCTCGCCCACCTCGTGTTTGGGAACATGCACCGTGGTGAGCGGCGGGTTGGAGAAGGCGCCCAGCGACAGATCGTCAAAGCCGATGATCGAGACGTCCTCGGGCACGCGAATGCCGTGCTCGTTCAGCGCGCGCATGGCACCCACGGCGAGCACGTCGTTTTCGGCAAAGAAAGCCGTCGGCAGGTCGTCGCGTGAGACGCTGTCGAGCCATGCACCCATATCGCGATAGGCGCCCTCGAGCGTAGTGCCCAGCGTGACGCGCCATGTCGAGTTGGCCTCGAGGTCCGCATCCTCAAGCGCTTGACGATAGCCGCGCTCGCGATCCTTAAAGTTACGGATGCGAAGGTCGCCTGCCAGATAGCCGATTTGCTTGTGACCTTTCTCGATAAGGTAGTCCACGGCGCGCAGCACCGAATCGGTGTTGGCAATGACTACGGCATCGAAGTACTGGCGGTCGCTCCAGCCGTCGAGCACGATTAGGTGGGCGGCGGCGTTGGCAAACAAGGCGTAGTCTTCCTCGCCCAGCTCGGTGCCCATCAGCACGATGGCGGCAGACGGGTCGGCGATCAGGCCCTCGACCTGCGGACGCACGGCGTCCAGGTCGCTAAAGTCGAGCGAGACGAAGCTCGTGCTCATGCCGTGGCGACGCGCCTGGCGCTCCACGCCCTCGATGACTGCAGGATGGAAGGTGCTCTCGTCCAGGATGGCGCCCGTCTTGCGCGCAAGCACAAACTGGATGCTCTCGAGCTGCGTCGACTGCTGATAGCCGAGCGACTGCGCGCACTCCAGGATGACCTTGGCGGTCTCCTCGCTCACGCTGCGCTTGCGGTTGAGCGCGTTGGACACGGTTGCGGGCGAAAAGCCGGTAATGCGGCTGATCTCGCGGACGCTTGCTTTAGCCATCGTTCCCCCTAGCATCGGTCGCGGCCGAGCATCGTGGCTTGACCGCCCCGTGACTCGGCAACTAAACGACCGCAAATTCAATCTAAACAGAATAGTAAATGTTTAATAGCTAGTTTAGCCTGTTGTCAAGCGAAGTGGCACGACTATTCCCCCAACGGGCGCATTTGTCCATCTTAACGTTATTACGCAAGGTCTTCGCCATTGCTTGCTATTACGCGTCGGTACCATTCGAAGCTTTTCTTTTTACGTCTCTCAAACGAGCCCGCACCGCTATCGTCTCGATCGACATAGATAAACCCGTAGCGCTTACGCATCTGTCCTGTGGCGACCGAAACCAAATCGATCGGGCCCCAACAGGTATATCCCATGAGTTCCACCCCGTCGAGCTCGACGGTCTCCCTCATCGCCTCGATGTGGGCCCGCAGGTATTCAACTCGATAGTCGTCTTCTATTTCACCCGAATCTTCCGGCACATCAGGAGCACCCAAACCGTTTTCGACGATGAACAGCGGCTTTTGATAGCGATCCCAGATTTCATTCATGGTGACGCGCAGCCCTTTGGGGTCGATAAACCTCCCCCAAGGCTCCTGTTTTAGATACGGATTAGGCGCCGAGCGAAGAAGGTTCGAATCGAACTGACCTTCCGCATGCGCTTTTGCGACGCGCGTCGAGTAATACGAAAACGAGACGAAATCGACCAGGTTTGCAGCCAGTACTTCGCGGTCATCATCCCGATAGGGCACCTCAAAACCATGGCGGGCGTATTCCTTGAGAACATAGCTCGGGTACGCACCGCGCACCTGGACGTCGGTAAACATGTAATGGCTGCGATTCTCAGCCTGCGCAGCCAGCACATCGTCCGGATCACATGTAGCCGGATAGAAGACACCTGCGTTGAGCATGCAACCGATCTTCGCCCCAGGGCACAGTTCATGACACGCCCCGACCGCACGGGCGCTCGCAACCAATACATGGTGCACGGCCGTGTGAACCGTTGCATAGCGATTCTCCCCTTGCTCGAAGATGATCCCCGCCGCCATAAAGCACGCCTGCGTCATGATGTTGATCTCGTTAAAGGTCAGCCAATAATTGACCAATCCCCGATAGCGCTCGAACACGGTACGCGAATATCGCTCGAACAGGTCGACCAACCTGCGATCGCGCCATCCGCCATACGCATCGACGAGATGCATGGGGACATCATAGTGGTTGAGCGTCACCAAAGGCTCAATGTCATGCGCGCGACACGTCCTAAAAACATCCTCGTAAAAGGCAAGGCCTTCTTCATTGGGCTCGGCTTCGTCTCCTTTGGGAAAAATGCGGCTCCAGGCGATTGATAAGCGCAGACATTTAAAACCCATCTGGGCAAACAGTTCAATATCCTGCTTGTACCTATGGTAAAAATCAATGCCCTTGCGAGCGGGATAGAAGCTGTCGGGTGCCAACGCACGCGGATCAAGGTCTCCCCGCATGACGTCCATGCGTTGATCGCCAAACGGCAGCATGTCGGAATTGGCTAAACCGCGACCGCCTTCGTTCCATCCTCCCTCGCACTGGTTTGCAGCCAGAGCCCCGCCCCATAAAAAATCTTCTCTAAACATTATGGTGTCGTCCTTTCTATCAAATTCCCGGCCCACACTGTCGAACGCAACGGACTCGGCAAGTGCCGCGCAACAGCACAGTACCGTTGCGCGGCCAAGGGGTCGGACCGCGCAACGGCTGGGGAGCATATTTGTGTAGTAGCCTCTTATGCCTCGACGGATTCAACGGCCTCAGAATCGCCGCTCTTGGACTTCAACGGCATCTTCTCCTGTCCTTCAAATCCAAAAATCATCGCCAACGCAAACGTCACGGCACCGCCAGCAAGACACCCGATGGTGCCAGGGATGATATCCTGAGCAAACATGAGCACGTTCATCCATGGGAAACCAACGCCAGTGAAGATATAGACGTTGGCATGAAGAAGGCTTACCAGCAGACCACCGACAGCACCACCAATCATGTTCCAGGCAAGAGCCTTCTTGTCGCGAAACAGGATGCCGTAGATGATGGGCTCACTCACGCGACCGAAGGCATAGGTGATGAACAAGTTCCAGCCCGTGGCTCGACTCTCCTTGTCCTTAGCGCGCAGGCCATAGGCGAGCGCGATGGCAAGCGTGGTGTAGGCTACAACCGCGGTGCCGGGGTATAAGATGGCGTCGTAACCGTTCTGGAGCGCGGCGGGCAATATGGCGGTATAGATCGGCACGTGCATGCCGGTGGCGATGATCAGATTCCAGAATGCGCCGATAACCGCGGTCGCAGCGGGACCGGCAACAGAGGCGAGCCAAATGATGAAATCGGCCACAAGGCCCATGACAAATTGGACGGCAGGGCCGCAGAGGCACAGCGCGACCGGCAACATCACGAGCACCGTACCCACGGGTACGATCAGAATGCGCAACATATCAGGCGAGATCTTCTTAAAGAAGCGCTCAACATAGGACTGGACCCAGGTGATCAAGATGACCGGAAGAACAGCCTGGGTGTAGTTGACGAGCTGCATGGGGATGCCGAAGACGCTGAAAGGCTTTCCGTCCTCAACAATAGCGAGCATGTCGGGATAAATCATCACAACAGCGATGAGCAGTGCCAGCACAGGACTCGTTTTGAACTTCTTAGCCGAGCTATAGGCGGCAAACACCGGGAAGTAGTAATACGCCGCATCGCCCACCAGGGAAAGGATCCGATACAGGTCGCTCGTTTCGGACATAAAACCGGCGCCTTCGGGCCCAAACAGAATAACGAGCATCTTGAAGATACCGGCGACACAAAAGATCGGAAGGATCGGGGTGATAGCGCCGCTCACGGCATCGAGCAGCTGATTGAGGAGGTGCTTGGGCGCCAAGCGCTCCTTCCAGCTAAGCTGAGGGCCATCGAGTTCCTCGTCAATCGATACCGTGACCTCGAATCCGCCCTGCTTACAAACCTCGTCGTAGACCTTGTCGACCGTGGGCCCGACCACCAGCTGCACCTGCCCTCCGGCGTGCACGACGCTGATGATAGACGAGATGTCCTCAAGCTTCTCATCATTCGAGAGGCTTTCATCCTTGAGGTTGAAGCGCAGGCGCGTCATGCAATGCGTAACCGAAGCCACGTTTTCCGCCCCGCCCACAGTGGAGAGAATCTGCTCTGCCACCTTTTTGTAATTTGCCATCATTGGCTCCTTTGCACAATCTTGGCTTACTGTTCGAATCGGCAAAGGTCATGCCCCGAATGGCTACGGGTTACAATCCTTTTTTGGAGATGATCCGGTTGAGATGGATCATCAGATAGAGTTCCTCCTCCTCGGAGAGCGTGGCGTCCCACGTTTCACGACAATAGGAACCGATATGCTTCACGCACTCTGCCAACTGCGGAAACTCCTCACGAAAGTTCTTGTACATCTGCATGTTGGCGCTGTTCAGCGACTCGCCGGCTTGAATGCGCTTGAACAGGTACCGCAGATGCGTGGCATAGCGAGTGAAATCGTAGGAATCGCGGTCAACGATGATGCGAAAATCACTCTCGACGATCTCAGTGACATCTTCTAGCATATCGTCAAACTGCTTGGTGGGTTTGCTCGCGGTCTCGATGGCCTGAACAACCCGCGCATTGACGAGATTCATGGCAATGCTGGCAATCTCTTCTTTGGGAAGTCGTTCACCAAGCTCCTTTTCGAGCCTCATAACGATAAACTGCGCCGCTTTGTATTCCTTAGGATATGTCTCGCGCACTTCATAGGCGAGAGGCATCGCAATACGAAAACCCTTTTGCGCGCGCTCCACCGCAAATGACAGGTGATCGGCCATGAACAATGTCGCCTTGGTCGACAGATCATAGGGCAGCTCGTTGGCGACGATGTCCATCACCTTGGCCGTGAACATCACGATCTCAGAAGGAAGGTCGCGCATGACGTCCTGCCCTTTGGGGTCGATGTCATAAAACGTATGCTCAATCTTAGAGAGCGGCAGCTCGCGGGGAAATTCTCCCCCAAACCCGACGCCCCTGCCCATGGCGATCACGTCGCGCCCCTGCCCGTCGCGGCAAAGAACGGCATTGTTGTTGAGCTTTTTAATCGCAAGCATTATTGAACCTCCTTTCGGAATTATCAAAAAGAAAAGGCATGACTGCAAATAGCCGAGCTATCGCGGTCATGCCTTACCAGTAACAATCCGTTGTATCGAGGCGCGGGCATGCCTCCCTAGAAGTAACAATCCGCGCAGCAAAGAATGATAGCCCATATCTTCGCGGGGAGCACCGTCCACAGCCGACCAACGGTAGCATATCGTCCGTGAACGGTTTTGGAAGCGTTGAAACGATTGGGAGGCCGTCTCAATCTTGCGGATCAGCCAAGGACACGGGCCATACGTGTCTTGAACTCGGACAGGAAGCGCGGGGCGTCGACGGTCAGCGCCACAAGTGCGCTCTTGTCCGGATCGGACAGGCGGTGCTCGTCGCAGATGGTGCGGCCGCGGTACTCGCCCAGCAAGTCAACACGCAGGTTACAGCCGAGCGCACCCACGAGCGTGGGATCAATCGCCACGGCAACCGCCAGCGGATCGTGCAGCGCGCAGCCGCCCAGGTAGGGCGCGTTCATTTCGTACGAACCGATATAGTGCTCGACCATGCTCGCAAACGCGCAGCCCGCCATGGTGCCCGAGCCCGTCCAGCCGGCAACGTCGCGACGTGTGAGCACCACGCGGTGCGTCACATCCAGGCCCACCATGGTGAGCTTGCGGCCCGAGCGCAACACGGCGTCGGCAGCCTCGGGGTCGCTTGCCATGTTGGCCTCGGCGCCCGCGCTCACGTTGCCGGGCACGGTAAGGGCGCCGCCCATCACGACCACGCGGCCGATGGACATCATCGCCGCCGCATCGCGCTCCAGGGCAAGCGCCAGATTGGTGAGCGGGCCAGTCGCAACGTAGACCAGATCGGGACCATAGGTACGCGCGGCATCAATCAGGTAATCGACCGCCGCATTGCCGTCGGCCGACGTCGCGCCCACCGGCTCGTACGGCGAGGCAGGCACGCTTGCGCCGCCAATGCCGTTCTTGCCGTGGATAAGCGTGGTGGACGCCGGCGGCGTGTAGGGTTCGGTCGCCTTCATGGGACGATCGGCGCCCAGGTACACCGGCACCTCGGGACGACCCAACAGGTCGAGCACCGCCAAGCAGTTGTGCGCCGACTGCTCGACGCGCACGTTGCCAAAGCACGTGGTGATGCCGACGAGCTCCACCTCGGGGCTCGCGATGGCATAGGCGAGCGCCATCGCATCGTCCACACCCATATCCAGATCAAGGATCAGCTTCTTGGTTGCCATTGTTCTACTCCGCTTCTCCGTCTTTATCGTTTAACCAAACCAATGTTCAACTTCGGCGCGCGTGGGAATCGATTGCTGAGCGCCCAGGCGCGACACCGTCACTGCCGAGGCGCGAGCACCCGCGGCCATGCACTCAAAGAGCGGCAAGCCCTCTAGGCGAGCCGCCGCCAACGCGCCGATAAACGTATCGCCCGCGGCCGTCGTATCGACCACCGCGCTCGAAAGCGCCGGCATGCGCAGCGGCTCACCGCCATCGCCGAGCGTAACCGAGCCGGCGCCGCCCAGCGTGATGACCGCGGCGCCGGCGCCCTTGTCGAGCAGCGCATTGAGCGCGGCGACGCAACTCGCATCATCTGTGGGCAGAATGCCCGTCAGCACCTGGCACTCGGTCTCGTTGGGGCAGACCAGGTCGACCGCAGGCCACGCTCCTGCCGGCAGGTCGCAGGCGGGCGCCGGGTTAAAGATCGTATAGAACCCCAGCTCGTGAGCGCAAGCAAGCGCCTCGGCCGTCGCCGCAAGGTCACATTCGCCCTGGGCAATAAAGGCGCTTCCGGCAGCCGGGGCAATCTCGTTGGCATCGCCGTCGAGCTCGTCGGCCACCAAGCGCCTCAGCGCGTGGGCAACGTCCTCGCCCGCAAGCGCATGGTTGGCGCCCGGCGACAGCACGATGCGGTTGTCGCTCTCACAGCGAATGATAGTCGCGGTACCGGTCTCCACGTCATCGCGACGCGCCACAAACTCAACGCCCACGCCGGCATCCTGGAGCCCTGCCACAAGCGCATCGCCAAAGGTATCGCGCCCAACAGCGCCAATCATGCACGTGCGCGCACCCATGCGCGCAGCGGCGACGGCCTGGTTAGCGCCCTTGCCACCGGCGTTGGTGATAAAACCGCTGCCACCGACTGTCTCGCCCGCACGCGGCATGCGCTCGCACGCCACCGAAAGGTCCATGTTCATACTGCCGAACACCGCAACGATGCTGTGATCCGCCATGGAAACCTCCTCGTCCGTGGGCTCTACACCCGCTGTCGGCCGTCAATCGTGTGCTCTCGCACCTCTATAACTTTAGTTCACTTTGATGTGGACGCGCGCTTGAGGTTGCGCCAGCAGCAAGCATTCACAGGAGCAGGCGGCTACAATGAATACGTGCTGATTATTCTCGTCATTGGATGATTTTCTATGGAACAACTCCCGCAATCGAGCTCACGCGGCCGACGCCGCACGGGCAACGAGCCGGTGCCGCACGAACGCGTGAAGGGCGAGCGCCGTGCCAACGAGCCGCGACGCACCGCGAGCCCCCATCGCGCTTCTGCCAACAACGCGAGCCGCGCCAACACTCCCGCCGCGGAGCAGACGCCTGCTCGCCCCAAGTCCCGCTACATCCCTGCCCTTGACGGCCTGCGCACGCTTGCCGTCGTCGCGGTGGTGCTCTATCACCTCAACCTCACGTGGGCGCAGGGCGGTCTGCTCGGCGTTACGATCTTCTTTGTGCTTTCGGGCTATCTGATCACACGCCTGCTACTCAACGAAGTCGCTAAGACCGGCCGCATCGACCTTAAGAGCTTCTGGATTCGCCGCATCCGTCGCCTGGTCCCCGCCGTGGTAACGGTAGTGTTCGTGACCTGCGCGCTGTGCACCATCTTTAACCACGTGATGCTCACCAAGATGCGCCCCGACATCCTGCCGTCGCTGCTGTTCTTCAACAACTGGTGGCAGATTGCCCAAAACGTCTCGTACTTCAATGCTCTGGGCGATCCCTCGCCGCTTACGCACTTTTGGTCGCTCGCCATCGAGGAACAGTTCTACCTGGTTTGGCCCCCGCTGCTGCTCGCTATGGTATCCATGCACATGAGCAAGCCCAACACGCGCCGCGTGGTTCTGGGCCTGGCTGCTGTCTCCGCCATCGCCATGATGGTGCTCTATAACCCCGCCGCCGACCCCAGCCGCGTGTACTACGGCACCGACACCCGCGTGTTCTCGCTGCTGCTGGGCGCCTGGATGGCCTTTATCCCCGATCGCGACCTGGCGCCGGTGCGTCTCGCTCATCGTTTGGGGCTCAATCGCCTGGCTGACGCCGCCAAGCACGGCAAGAACGCTGAGAGCAAGCATGACGCTATGACCGACGGCGCAGCCGAGACCGTCCCGGCACAGCCGAGCGCCCTCGTGCGTTTTTGGTCCTCGCGCGCATCCATCGATGTATTGGGCGTCGTGGGTCTGGTTGGCCTTGCCGCCATGGTCGCGCTCACCAACGGCTACACCGCGTTCCAGTATCGCGGCGGCACGCTGTTATGCTCCATCCTCACGCTCATGGTCATCGCGGCCTGCGTGCAGCCCCAGGGAATGGTTGCCCGCGCGCTGTCCGCCGAGCCGCTCGTGTGGGTTGGCAAGCGCTCATACAGCATCTACCTGTGGCACTATCCGCTGCTGTTGCTTATGAACCCGGTCGCCAACATCAACGATACACCGTGGTGGCAGTACATTTTGCAGGTGCTGTTGGTGGTCACCGTGGCCGAATGCTCATATCGCTTTATCGAGACGCCGTTTAGAAAGGGCGCCTTTGGGCGCACCGTATCCGAGTTCCGCGACGGCACCGCCACGCCCGCCAACTGGGTGCGCGCGCACGTCCCTGCCTGCGCAGCCTGCGCTGTCGTGTTGGTCGTTGCACTGGGCGGCCTGATCTTTGTGCCCGAGACGTCTGCGCTGAGCGGCGAGGGCGCCGAAGTCCTCAACAAGGAAGCCAAGAACACCGCGCCCACCGACCAGCAGGCGGCCGACGACACCGACAAGGACAACGACGGCTTCCCCGATGGCTCCTACGATCTGCTTATGATCGGCGACTCCGTGTCGCTGCGTGCCGTGGACACCTTTGACGGCGTGTTCCCGTACAGCCATATCGATGCCGAAAAGGGCCGCCAGTTTGATGCGGGCCGCGCGACATTTGAGGGCTATCTCCAACAAAACCTTGCCGGCAAGATCGTGGTCTTTGCACTGGGCACCAACGGCTTGGTAACCGACGATCAGATCGACGCCATCATGGCCGATGCAGGAGATAAGCGTATTGTGGTGTTTGTGAACACGCGCAGTCCGCAGCCGTGGGTTGGCACTACCAACCAGGCCATCGCCAACGCCGCTACGCGCTACAAGAACGTGCGCGTTATCGACTGGTACGGATACAGTGCCAATCGCAACGACCTGTTCGATGGCGATGGCACGCACCTGTCGACCACTGGCGTGACTGAGTACCTCAACTTGATCCACGATGCAGTCAAGAAGGACCTGCCCGTACACCCCGAGGATCACGTCAACGATCCGCAGCCGGCGGCCGTCAAGTCTGCCACCGACGCGCTCGTCAATGCGCTCGCTCTCAAGCCGCACAAGCTGGGCACCGACAAGTAACCCGCAGCAAACAACCCAAAATCACTCTTTTAGAGTCGGCCCCAAGAGGTCGCGGGCAAAAAAGAGGCCGCAGCCCATGGCTGCGGCCCGCTCGAAACCCAAAAGAGGCGCTACGCGCTGTAGCCCATCGCCTGCAGGACAAACATAACAACCGTCAGCACCGTAATCACACCAATGGTCGCCCACGTGAGCACGTTCCACACGCGGCCGTTGCGGTTGGCACCCATAATGTGACGGTCGGCAGCGATAACCACCTGGAACACCAGAACCACGGGCAGTAGCACGCCATTGATGACCTGCGAGGTCATCATAATCTGGAACAGATCGACACCGGGCATAAGCACCAGCACGGCAGAGATACCGATGATGGCCGTAATGATGCCGCGATAGACCGGGGCCTCGTCCCAGCTGCGGTCGGCACCGCGCTCCCAGCCAAATGCTTCGCAGATAGCGCTCGACGTAACGCCCGGCAGCACGCAGGCAGCCAAGAAACTCGCCGCGACCAGGCCCGAGGCAAACAGTACCGTGGACCACTGACCCGCAATAGGCTCCAGCGCGCGGGCAGCATCGGCAGCATCGCTAATCTGAATACCCGCCGGGAACAGCACCGTACCGGTCGTGATGATAATGAAGCCCGCAATGATATCAGCAGCAATCGAGCCGCTCACGGTATCAATACGCTGCAGCACGATATCGTCCTCGCCCGCATTCTTATCGACCACGTTGTTCTGAGCCAAGAAGATCATCCACGGTGCGATGGTGGTACCGATTGTTGCGACCACGAGCGACACGTAGCTGGGGTCGTTTTGAATATTGGGGACGACCAAGTCGACCGCGACCTCACCCCAGTTGGGGCCAGCCATAAACGCGGCGACGATGTAGGTCACGAACACGCAGCTTACCAGCAGCAAAATCTTCTCGATGCGCTGGAAACTGCCCGACATGGTAAGCATCCAAACCAGCAGTGCCACGAGCGGCACCGAGATGCTCGCCGGAACGCCAAACAGGGCCAGGCCACTCGCGATACCCGCAAACTCCGAAATGGTCACGGCTGTGTTGGCAATCAGCAGCGCCGCCATGGCCAACACGCTCTTGCGCACGCCAAAGCGCTCGCGAATGAGCGACGCCAGGCCCTTACCCGTGACGCATCCGCAGCGCGCCGCGGTCTCCTGCGTCACGATAAGCAGCACGGTCATGACGGGAAGCATCCAGAGCATCTTGTAGCCATAGCTGGCGCCCGCGCTGGAATACGTTGCAATGCCGCCGGCGTCATTGCCCGAAAGCGCCGCCAGCAGACCGGGGCCCATAGCGCCAAAGATGGCCGCGATGGTCAGCTTTTGCTTGGTGCCCGACTTTTGCTTGGTATTTTGCACGCGACCACCTAACCCATGACTGACATGGCGAGCAGCACCGCGGCGATGCAATACGCCACACACGAGATCATGACGGCAATGACGTTCATGGCGGTGCCCGACGTGTTGAGGTCATGCTCGTCACGCCAGAACAGCACCATCAGGTAAATCACGGCACTCATGTTGCCAACCAGGCAAATGATGGCAGCGATATTAAAACACCCGGTAAAGAGTTGCTCCTCAAACATGGGCGCATCGGGGAACGCAGCGGTGCGCACCAGCTGGGCGCACAGGTAGGTCACGAGTGACAGAATCAGGCCCATGCCCGTGCTCTGGAAGAAGAACCCCAGATACGGCTTGGGCTCGTCGTCGTGACCGTCATACTCCAGGAAGTAGTTCTTGACGAACGACACCATGCGCGAGGCCGCCAGCAGCACGAGCGGCATGGCGCACATGGGGAACACCACCAGATGCGCGGAGCCGAGCGCCGTTCCCAGCACGGTCGCCATGATGCACGATGCGATGCCCCATACAACAACCCAGTACTGACGATGCACGAACCAGCTGAGCACGTTCGTCGAGTCGTCCGACGCGCTATCGCCCGAGCCGACACCGGCGATCTGCAGGTCCTCCTGATGCTCCTCGGCGATAACGTCCATGGCGTCGTCGAAGGTCACGATACCCAGGATGTGGCGGTTCTCGTCGCAGACGGGGATGGCGACCAGGTCATACTTGGTCATCTCGTCCGTCACGTCTTCCTGGTCCTCGTCGGGCGACACATAGACCAGGTCGCGATAGGCCAGCTGACCCAGCGTGGCGTCGCGGTCGGCCACGATCAGCGTGCGCAACGAAAGCACACCGGTCAGCATGCCGCTCGGATCCTCGGTATAGACGTAGTAGACGCTCTCGAAGTCCTCGTCGAGCTCGCGAATCGCCTCGATGGCATCACCGACCGTTGCCGTTGCGGGCAGGGAGACAAACTCCGAGGTCATGATGCGGCCGGCGGTGTTGTCCTCATACCCCAGCAGATTACGAATCGCCTTCTCCTCCTTGACGCCCATCAGGCGCAGGAGCTTCTCGGCCTTCTCATAATCGAGCTCGTCGATCAGGTCGGCAGCGTCGTCCGGGTCCATCATGGCCAGCATCGACGATGCGTCGGTGTCGGACAGGCCCTCGAGCATCTCGGTCATAAGCTCGTCGTCATCGAACTCAGAGATGGCCTCGGCGGCCTGGGCGGTATCGAGCTGCGCAAACACCTGCGCACGTAGACGCGGGTCGAGCTGCTCGATAATGTCGGCGATGTCGGCAGGGTGCAGCTCGCCGAGCGTCTTGTGCGACACCGAGAGTTGAATGTTCTTGGTCGAGCGGTCGAGCAGGTCCATGTAGGACCAAGCGATGATGTCCTCGCTGAGCGGCTTGCCCAGGTGCTTCATAAAGCCTTCGACGATATGCTCGAGTGCGGGGCTGATCGCGCGCAGCAGACCGCGGGCACCGACCTCGGCACCCAACAGGCGCAGCTGGTTTTCGCCCGACATGGAAAACTTGATGTCGTTGACGCGCACGACCTTCATGCCCTGCGTGTCGACAATCTGCTTGTTGAGCACGTCGCGGGCAAGCAAGAGTTCAGTCGGCTGCAGGTACGAAAAACGGATTTCGGTGGCCGACGTCTTAAGGTGTACACCCGTCTCGTCGATACGGTCGACCCATTTGCGCCAGCTGATCATAAACGGCGTCTTGCCGGGGCCGCGGAACGCGAGCGACGTCACGTGCGGAAAAACTTCGCCGGTAGCAATACCAAAATCGTTGACCACGCCGAGCTTTTCGCCGTCGACGTCCAAGACCGGCAATTTGAGCATCTCACTCAGATAATTCAATGGTGCTCCCCATCATTATTCCTCCGGACGCGGCCGCGCGTGCGGCGTCCGGGGGCTTCTGGATATGTATACGCATGCGCGGGCGGCACGCCGCTCGACGCTTACACCCCGCGCATGCGCAAAAAGCACCTGCATGGGGTCATCGACTGTATGGTCGAGGTTTGGATTTCACCTGTAACCTTTCTCTTGACCCTCATTAACCGCAGTAACTATAGCATCAGCATCGCCTTGCGGCATCGAATTTATGCGCTGCACATCGCAGGCATACCAAACGCTGACGCATCCGTGACATAGCCATTGGGGACGTTCTTAAACGACTACCCAATGACTACTCTGTGGTGTCGTCGTCCTCGGGGAGTTGGGGGAACACGGCGTTTTTGGGCATGGAAACCTTGGTGAGCGAGGTGAGCTTTTTGCTCAGCAACGTGTCCGTCTTGACCAGGTCGCTGAGCGTCACGATCTTGTAGCCGTCGGCGACAAGGCCGTCGATAATCTGCGGCAGCGCCTCGAGCGTCTGCTCGGCGCATTCGTCTCTATCGGTGAGCAACACAATATTGCCCGGCGTCACCGAATCGAGCACCGTCGAGACCTGCTCGTCGGCACCGTTGAGCAGCCAGTCGCCCGAGTCAATATTCCACGAGACCACGGCGGAAACCAGGTCCATCGCATCAATCCAGTTTTGCTCGTCAAAGGCAGCGTAGGGGGCACGCAGCAGCATCGTCTTCACGCCGGTCGCCGACTTAATCGCATCGGTGCCTTTCGTGATTTGCTCGCGTACCGCCTCACGGTCCTGACCTTTGAGCGAATCGTCGCTGTAGCTGTTGGATCCGATTTCGCACCCGGCATCGACAATCGCCTTGGCCGTGGCGGACGAGGCCTCGACCGCATCGCCCGAAAGGAAGAACGTCGCGGTGACGCCCTTTTCCTTGAGCACCTGCAAGATCTGCTTGGTGGCGCCGCTCGGACCCTCGTCAAACGTCAGCGCCACGTACTTTTTGTTGCCCTTGGGCGCCACGCTGGCGCACGCAACGACGCAATCGGTGGCGGGCACGACCTCGCCGCGGTCCTGCGTCTTGCCCGACTGCTCACCAACCCACACCTCGGAGCGGCCCTGGACACCCCACGTCTGCACATACTCGATAGCGCCCGTGCCCTCGACCTTGAGCTTGGGCTCGATAACCGTAGCCTGAACCTCGTGCTTCTCGTAGGTGTTACGGCCATCCTTGACCGTCACCTTCTCGCCGCCCTCAAGTTCGCGGCTTTTCCACTTACCCTGTTTTATGCGCTTGCCGTCCACCTTAACCGACAGCTTTTCGCCGCCATGGCGCTTGAGCACGCTGTCATCGACGGCCAGCAGGTCGCCTGCGTCGTAGGTGTCAGTCAACTCCTGGTCGTCGATGAGATTCTGCAGCGTAGAGCCCACGCGCACCGCGGTCTTCTGCCCGTTGAGTTCCACGTCCACGCTGCGGTTGACGTAGCCCACGACGGCAGCGATAAACAGCACGAGCGCACAGCCCACGGCGATAAGCGCATAGGGCAGACGGGACGGTCGGCGCGGCGAGCGCCCGTTGCCGATGCGCGCACTGCGATCGCTAAACCCGCGGCTATGGTTGAGGTACATCGCGCCGGGCTTACGGCGACGGCGGCGCTGACCGCTGGGCAGCTGCCCCAGGTCGCGGCGCGCCGTCGGACGCGCACCCGAACGCCCGTTTAAGTTGGATCCGTTTTGGCGCATGTGCCCTCCCCCATAAACACAGCAAGCCGGAGCAACAGGTCTCCGGCTTGCCTCCCATCATTTGGTACGTCGCTATTTTGTAGCTTTTGACGAGCCTCCGCTCGCCTTTTGGTATTCGTCCTTAAAGGCCTTGAACATGCCGCGCGTCTTGCCGAGCTGCTTGCCCAGTGCGCGACTGCCCTTGTCCACGGCAACCGATCCCTTGTCGTCGAGCACCTTGGCGCCCTTTTTGACCTTATCGCCCACCACGACGCTGGCCTCGGCGGCCTTGGCAGCCGCACCGCCCGAATACCCGAGCGACTTGACCTCGTCCGAGACGACCATCGCGCCGTTCTCGTAGCCGCGCAGCATCGTCGGCGGCACCTGCGTGTCGCCCACCAGCACGCTCGAAGCGGCACCGGCGGTCACATAGAATGCCTGTACGATGCCCGAGCGTGGCTTGAACTCAACGTCCGAGCAGTAGCCCACGACATCGCCCGATTCCGTGCGCACGTCCATGCCAACCCAGATGATGCAATCGTCCAGGTTGATATCGAGGCGCTTGGCCGCGGCGGCATCGTACGTGTCCTTAACGTCATCGACCGCAATGGCGCCCTCGTAGACACCAATGGCGTCGAGCGCTACGAATCGGTCGGGACGCTCGATCATGCCCGCGATATCGGACTGGCGGACCATAAAGCCGACCACACGCGTACCGCCCGGGGTAAAGACCGGAAAGTGAATCTTTCCGAGCTTTTTAGGGCTGCGCGGCGTGCCGTCCTTTTTGGTGCGCTTGTCCTCGGTAGGCTTGCGATAGATCTTGGCGCCGACAAAATCCCCGGCGCGCATTATGCCTCGGTCGAGGGCTCCGCAGCCTCGGCATCAGCCTCGACGGCGTTCTCGACCACGACGTCGGCGGCAGGCGTCACGTTGCCGCCCGAAATGGCGTCGTTGAGCTGCTCACGCAGCTGGTCCATGCGCTCGCGGGCCAGGTCGACCTTGGCGCGCAGGTCGTCGGTCTTGGCGTCGACCATCGGGCCAAAATCGTTGACCGCAGCACGGGCCTCCTCGGCGCTGTGCTCGTAGGTGTCGCGCATATTGTCCCAGGCGTCGTTGGCGATATCGGCAGCCATGGCGCGGGTCTCGGCGCCCGAGCGCGGGGCCAGAGCAACGCCGACAATAGCGCCGGCAGCGGCACCAAAAAGTGCGCCGGAGACAAAGCTGAAAGTCTTACCCATGATCATTCCTCTCCTGCGGGCACGTCGGTGCCCACCGTTTGAATGCTGTCCATTATACCCGCAGCGCATCACTTGCCGCTCCGCTCATCTGCGTACGGCAAAGGCGCAGGTCCGTGATGGTGATAAACGCGTAAGCCTACTCCTGAGGCATAGCCGGCATGGCCACCGTGGCACCCGGGTCCTCGCCGGCGCCGTCCACGAGCGGCAGGCCGCCCTCATGCGCAGGTCCCGCCGGAACCGTCGCCGCACCGCCAAAGACGGCAGCGGAGGCCTCGTGGCTCTCGGCAACCGCGCCCTCGGTATCAATCGCCACCTGGGGCTCGTCGTCAAAGTTGGGGGCGCCCTGGGGCTCGGTGGGAACGGGCTCGGCGGTCGCATCGGCAACAGGCTCGGCGTCGACCGGCACATCGCCCTCGTCATCGCCCTCGTCCTCGGCAGCATCTTCGCCGTTCGCAGCAGCGACGGCCTCGTGAGGATCCTTGCCCTCGGCCTCGGCGCGCATGCCCAGCACCAGGTTGCGCAGGCCCGCGACCGTACCTTCCACGTCGGGGGCAGGCTGGTCGGCGTGCAGGTACGCCCAGTCCATCATAAAGGTGGCCGACGACAGCGCACCGATGGCCAGTGCGTCGTCGGGGCACGAAAGCTCGACCTCAAAGACACGCTCGTCATGCTCGCTTACGCGCGTGCGGCCGCACGAGATGCTACCGGCAAGACCGGTCTCGTTCATGAGCTCGACCGTCACGTGCTCCAGCAGATGGCAAAGCTCGGTCTGGCCCATGCAGTCTTGGAACTCGCGACCCGAATCGCCCAGGCACAGATGCTTGGCAATCGCGGGCACCAAGTAGTACACGCGCGCCGTGGCCTCGATGTCCTCCGAGGTCATGAGCGGCATGCCGGGGTTCACCAGCACATGCGCGCAGATCTTGTCCTCGCTGACGGTGACCTTAAGGATGTTGAACAGGCCTGCCATAACTCTCCCCTACTCTTCCTTGCCTACTCGTCGCCGTCGTGCGGGTCCGCAGAGCCCGCACCCGACGCCGCCGGCTTCTCTGCCGAAGACTCGGAATCCTTCTTATCGGTTTCGGCCGGAGCGATCACGCGAATGAGCGAGATGCGCTGGCCACGCATCGACTGCACTTTAAACTTGTACCCCGCGACCTCAAACACCTCTCCGATGTCGGGCACCGAGTCGCAAAGCTCCAAAATCCAGCCGGCGATGGTCTCATAATCATCGCTTTCCTCGAGCGGCCAACCAAGCTCAATCGCGTCATCGCACGAAAAACGCCCATCGACGAGCCACTCGCGGCGCGAAAGGCGCGTGAGGTACTTGTTGTCGGGGTCGAATTCATCCTCGATCTCGCCGACGATCTCCTCGACGATATCCTCGATGGTGATGATGCCGGCCGTGCCGCCGTACTCGTCCACGACCACTACGATCTGGTCGTGCGAAGTCTGCATCTCGGACAGCAACGGCAGGATGTCCTTGGTGTCGGGCACAAAGGTGGCGTCGCGCAGGTAATCGGCGATGGGCTGGTCGCCCTTGCCGTCGAGCGCGGGCTGAATCAGGTCCTTGATATGCGCGATGCCCGCCACGTTGTCGGGATCCTCGTGATAGACGGGAATGCGGCTAAAGCCGGTCTGGCGCATGGTGGACAGCACGTCGGCGACGGTCTCGTCGTCCTCGCACATGGTGGTGTCAACGCGCGGCACCATGACCTCGCGGGCAACGGTGTCGCCCAGGTCAAAGATCTCGTGGATCATGCGCTTTTCCTCGTCGAGCAGGTCGTCCTGCTCCGAGACCATGTACTTGATCTCTTCCTCCGAGACGTTCTGACGGTCGTCGGCACTCTTGATGCGCAGGATGCGGGCTAGGCCATCAGAGCAAGCGCCGGTCAGCCACACGAGCGGACGGGCGATCTTTTGGAACACGGAAAGCGGTCCCACGACCTGCTTGGATACGCCCTCGGCGTTGGCCAGGCCGATGCGCTTGGGCACGAGCTCGCCAATCACGATGGACACGAAGGCGACCGCGACGGTGATGATGACCGGCGCCAGGCCGCGCGCGATGGCGGAGAGCGGCGCGATGCCAAAGCTCATGAGCCACGTGGCGAGCGGGTCGGACAGACTCGTCGAGGCGACGGCGGACGAGGCGAAGCCCACGAGCGTGATGGCGACCTGGATGGTGGCGAGCAGCTGGTCGGAGTCGGCAGCCAGCTTAATGGCACGCTCGGCGCGCTTGTCGCCCTCCTCGGCCTCGTGCTCCAGCACGGCGCGCTTGGCCGTGGTGAGCGCCATCTCGGACATAGAGAAGTAGCCGTTGATGAGGGTCAAAACGAGGGTGGTGATAAGGGAGATGGTTATGTCCATCGGGAGTTTCTCGAACCTCCAAGATTCGGGACGTCAGGTTAAAACGTTGAAAGCGGATACGGCAGTGGCGCCGGTGCCCAAACGGGAACGCGGGCGCGCAGGCGTGGTCGCTAGATTACGAAGAGGATCACCGCCATGAACTGGAAGATGCTGCCGGCGAGCACCCACAAGTGGAAAACACTGTGCAGATAGCGCACGTTTTTGGCGATATAGAACGGCACGCCCACGGTATAGCACACGCCGCCGACAGCGAGCAGGGCAAGCGCCACGGGGTTGAGCAGCGACACGAGCTCGGGCAGTTTAAAGACAACGAGCCAGCCCATCAGCAGATAGACCAGGCCGCTTACCCAATGCGGCTGGCGCTCGCGCATAAAGCACTCGAGGGCGATGCCGATAATGGCGATGGCCCATACGGCAAAGAACAGCGCAGGGCCGCCGTCGTTTGCGAGCGTGATGAGGCAAAACGGGGTATAGCTGCCGGCTATGAGCAGGTAGATGCAGCTGTGGTCGATGATGCGAAACACGCGCTTGGCGCGCGCGGGCTGAATCGCGTGGTAGAGCGTGGAGGCTAGGTATTCGAGGATAATGCTGGCGCCATAGACAATCGCCGCGGCCATGTGGGCCGGGCCGCCGCCGCGCAGGGCAGCGAATACGATCAGGAGCACCAGGCCCGCGATGCCCAGCAGGCAGCCGACACCATGGGTGACGGAGTTCATGATCTCCTCGCCCACCGTGTACTGTGGAACGGCCGCGGTCTTAGGTCGCGGCTTGGAACTGTCGCTCGAATCGGACATGCCGGTTACATCCTCCAACATAAAAGAGTTCTCAACACTATATCAAAGCGTCTGGGTACGTGCGAAATTTGCACCATACGTGACCCTTTGTTTACCCATTCTTTGCCTGTTGACGCATCAACGGTGAACGTCCATAATGCGCTTGCATTAAATGTTGACGTATTAACATCTTAAAGGAGAACGCCTTATGGCTCAAAACACGCGCCCCCATCGAAGGCTCAAGATAGCCGGCGTTGTTGCGCTGGTGCTCGTTGTCACGTTGCTCGGATTTGCTGGCAACTTTTTGTTCGACTTTGCCCTGAACCCCCAGGCGCCGTACACCATGAAGACGATGCAGGACGGAAAGGACGCCGAAAAGAGCGAGCAGCTTGATGCCGAGGATGTCGAGGCGCGGGCGTGGTTCAAAGAGCATCGTGAGAGCAGCAGCCTCACCGCCGCCGACGGGACCGAGCTTGCCGCTTGGTATTTTGCCGCTCCGGAGAGTACGCACGATTACGCTATCTGCCTGCACGGATACACCGACGAGCCCATCGGCATGGCCCGATACGTCAAGCGCTTCCACGACCGCGGCATGAACGTACTCGCACCCGCCGCCCGCGCCCATGAGCGCTCCGGCGGCGACTATATCGGCATGGGCTGGCCCGAGCGTCTCGATGTTGTCGCGTGGATCGGGCGAATCGTTCAGTCCGACCCCGAGGCGCGCATCCTGGTCTTTGGCGAATCGATGGGCGCGGCGACGGCCATGAACGTCGCGGGGGAATCGTTACCCTCTAATGTTAGGTGCATCATCGAGGACTGCGGTTATACGAGCGTTTGGGACGAGTTTTCTCTGCAGCTCAAGGACGTGTTCGGCCTGCCCAGCTTTCCCTTACTCGATGTAGCAAACTTGGTGTGCAACGTGCGCGCGGGCTATGTCTTTCATAAGGCGAGCAGTGTGGAGCAACTCAAACACGCGACGGTTCCCATGCTGTTTATCCACGGCGACCAGGACACCTTTGTGCCGTACAGCATGCTCGACCAAAACTACGACGCGTGCGCCAGCAAGGCCAAACAGAAGCTCACCATCCATGGCGCCACCCACGCCAAGAGTGCGCAAGTTGACCCCGAGCTCTACTGGAATACGATCGACGACTTCCTCGGAAAGAATTTTTAGGCAAAAAGCAACGTCCGGGGCTTTATCTAACCCCCTATTTTCGGAAGTATGCGGCAAAATCTGGAACTGCCGACCAGACCGCAGTTTTATCAACAATTTATCAGGGGTTTTGTTGCCAAAAAACGTCGTGTGCTCGGCGGCCTCAGAATTTGCCGCATACTTCCGAAAAACCGCCTGCGAGCGCTGTGCTCACGGGCGGCTTTTGCTCGACTTACGCCACAAAAGCGCTTGATATGTCCAGAAGCTAGATGCTACTTGACCTCGATGAGCTCGTACTCGCTCGTGCCCAAGCCAATCTTCTCGGCGTGCGCGATGCAGGAGCGCCAGTCGGTGTCGGGGTGCGTGATGCAGAAGGGGTCCTTGGCCTGCTCGCCCTCCAGATGCTCGTGGTCGTGCTCCATCTTGGCCGCGCTGTCGGTGAGCACGGTGTTGGGCAGCGGCTCGGATGCCAGGACGGCATCGGCGCAGGCCTGGTCGATGGCGACCGGGTCAAAGCTCGCGAACATGCCGATGTCGTTGACGATGGGCGTGTCATTCTCGGCGTGGCAGTCGCAGTTGGGGCTAATGTCCATGGCGAGCGAGATGTGGAAGCTCGGGCGGCCGTCGACGATGGCCTTGGTGTACTCGGCAATCTTGCAGTTGAGCACGTCGGCTGCGGCGTCATAGTCGGGCTTGATGGCGTCCTGGTTGCACACGCCAATGCAGCGGCCGCAGCCCAGGCAGCGGTCGTGGTCGATGGCGGCCACGTGCACCTCGACGGTCTTGCCGCCCGCCAGCTCGCGCTCGCGGGTGCCGTCGAACGAGATGGCGTTGTGCGCGCAGATCTTTTCGCAGGCACGGCAGCCAACGCAGCGCTCGGTCGCGACGCTCGGCTTGCCGGCGGCGTGCTGCTCCATCTTGCCGGCACGGCTGCCGCCGCCCATACCCAGGTTCTTCATGGCGCCGCCAAAGCCAGCCTGCTCATGACCCTTAAAGTGAGTGAGGCTGATCACGATGTCGGCATCCATGAGCGCCTGGCCGATCTTGGCCTTGCGCACGTACTCGCCGCCCTCGACCGGGACGAGCGCCTCGTCGGTGCCCTTGAGGCCGTCGGCGATGATGATCTGGCAACCCGTGGCATACGGGGTAAAGCCATTCTGGTAGGCGGTGTCGATGTGCTCGAGCGCATTTTTGCGGCTACCCACATAAAGCGTGTTGCAGTCGGTAAGGAAGGGCTTGCCGCCCAGCTCCTTCACGACATCCGCGACGGCGCGGGCGTAGTTGGGGCGCAAAAAGCTCAGGTTACCCAACTCGCCAAAGTGGATCTTGATGGCGACGAACTTGTTCTCAAAGTCGATCTGCTCGATACCGGCGCGACGGATGAGGCGCTTGAGCTTGTCGAGCTGGCTCTCGCGGCCGTGCGTGCGCAGGTTGGTAAAGTACACCTTGGCGGATGCAGCGGGTGCAGTTGCGGTCATAGATATATCCCCTCGGTCTATATGGCGTTACAGACACAGAGGATGGTACCCATTGAAGTGGGGTTGAAGTCAAGCGCCGCGCCTGGCCACTCATTGGGGACAGACTTAAATGACTGAAACCACTCATTGGGGACGGACTTAAATGAGTGCCGCCAGGGACAGTCCTTACCAGCCCGGCCAGTGCGCCGGCCAATCGGCAAAGACTGTCCCCGATGACTAGTCGTTTAAGAACGTCCCCGATGACTACTCTTGCACTTTGAGGGCCTCGGCGAGCGGCACGCGGCGGATCGAGCGCGTGTGTAGCAGCGCCACGACCAGGTAGGTCGCAAAGCCGATACCTGCGCACGCCGCCATGGACCAGATCGGCACGTAAATCTCGATATTGCCGTTATAGGCGAGCAACATGGAGCGGAAGATGGCCGTGAGCGAGCCGATGATCACCGGCAGGCTCAGCACGAGTGACACCGCCACGCACAGCGTGATCGAGCGGATGTACAGATGCGAGATCTCGCTATCGCGATAGCCAAAGACCTTCATGTAGCTAATCGAACGGGCGCTATGGTCGATGACGGCCTTGGTTAGCAGGTACATAAACAACAGGAAGATAAACACCGCGAGCCCGACCATCATGCCGATCATGTCGCTCATCATGCCGATGAACTGATCGCCCACAGCGCGCATGTCGTCGGGCGTGGTGTCGCCGGCAAAGTAGCGCGCGTCGAGGTCGAGCTTCTCGTCGCTCACATAGCCGTTGAAGTAGGCGGCATCGTTGTCGAACAGCTCGTTAAAGTCGTCGATGCTCATATAGACATTCATATCCGACTTAGAGCCCCAAACGCAGTCCTTGCCCGCGTATTCAAAGGAATAATTCTCGCCCTCGTACTTATCGCGAAGCTCGACCTTCTGGCCCTCGCTCCAGCCAAACTTGTCGAGTAGGCCGCCGCCAAAGACGACACGGCCATTGCCGACGTTAAGGCCCTTCCAGTAGCGCGAGTTTGGCGAGACGCCGTAGATAGAAATCGTCTCCTGCCCATTTCCGTCGCCGCGGTCGTACTGCAGCTGGTAGACAGCGTATTTCTCGGCCTGCGCGATTGCGCCCGCACCGTTGTCGGTCGTGTTGACCGGATGAATGTCGTCGTTGTCGGCGTCGATCTTCGAGGCCTTCTCGATCAGATCGATGGCCTCGTCGCGGTTGCAGCCGAGGGCATCGGCAAGGTCATCGAGGCGCGCATAAAGCGCATCCTTCTTGTCCTGGACCTTGGCGAGCGCGTCCTGCGCCGCGGCCAGGCTCTCGGCAGACGGAGCGCTGGTCGCGGCATCGGCTGCCGTCTGCGCCGCATCGGCCGCGTCGTCAAACTCGTCATCGGCATCCTGAGCGGCGGAGAGCAGCGCGCCGTCAACCGACTGCAGGCGCTCGAGCGCCGACCACTGCTCGCGCTCCTCGGCGGTGCCCTCGAGCTCCAGCGGAGCCTTGAGCGTGTACTGGTGCTCGGCGACCAGGCTTGTCTCGAGGTTGTCCGCATAATGCGTCATCGTGGGCAGAATCGCCAGACCAAAGAGCAGCAGCAGCGATGCAAACGCAATACCTACGAAGAGCGTGGCGAAGTTGCCCAGGTTGCGCAGGAAGACGCGCAGGCGGAAGCGGGAAACAAAGCCCATGCGCTCCGGCAGCTGTAGGCCGCGCTTGGTGCCCGACTTGCCGCTCGCCTCGTGACGGAGAAATTGCAGCGGAGTCTTGCCCATCTTGCGCAGCAGACCCACCAGCGTGATGAGGATGAGTGCGGCGGCGGGAACCACGGCGCACTTCACAAAGATTTCCCAGCTCCAGTACACCTGGAACGGCGGCAGGCTATACGAGCCGTAATAGAGGCCGCGCATGGGCTCGGTAAAGAACGCAACGCCGAGCGCGGTGCCCAAAAGCGCCGCGAGCACACCCACGATGGCGGGAAGCGCCAGGTAGTGCAGCACGATCTCGCGACGGCGATAGCCGCTGGCGAGCAGCGTGCCGATGATGGCGCTCTCCTCCTCGATGGTGGCGTCGGTTAGGACCACAAAGACAAACGCCATGATCACGATGATGATGTCGAGCAGCGTCGTCCACATCATGGAATCGCCGTCCACGTCATCGCGCGCATAGCCAATACCCTGGTTGGAATCGGCGTCGATAAGATCGTCGACGCGCGCATCGGCATCCGACAGCGCCTCGACCATATCCTGCTCGGCATCGGTGCGCTCGGCGGTGGAGAGGTCGCGGTCGTTAAAGGTAAAGGAGTACGTGTAGGCAGGCGCGCCGCCGGCATCCTCGAGCGCGGCAAAACCGGCGTCGCTGACCTCGGCAACGCCATAGGTAATGGTGTTCACCGTAAAGTCCGAATTGTTGAGGAACAGCGCCTGGCTATCGGGCTGCGTCATGATGCCGCAGATGGTGTAGGTGCGACCCTCGAGCTCGACCTTATCGCCCACGGCGAGGTCGTTGTTGGCGGCAAAGACGCGGTCGATGGCCACCTCGTCGTCCGTCTTGGGCTCCTTGCCCTCACAGTAGGACGCGATATCGACCTTGGTGCGGTGCGCATAGGTGCGCAGGGTGCGCTTGGTGCCGTCGTCGCCAGCCGCCTTTTTGATGATGGCGTCGATAGAGAAGTTCTTGTAGAACGTGGCGCCGCCAACGTCCTCCGCCGCGTCCTCGGCAGCCTTGAGCTGCTCGTCGGTGGCCTCGAAGGAGGTGGTCACGCGGCCGTCCTCAATCGTGTACTCGTCGCGCATGTCGTCGATAAGGCAGCCGATGGAATGCGCCGCGAGCAAAAAGCCCGACGTGAGGGCGATGCTTCCGCACATAAGCAAAAAGATGCCCAGGTACTTGCCGATATTGCGGCGCAGCTCGCGCGGGAGTCGTTTTGCGAGAGGTGTCATGGCGCCGCCTACCAATCGAGCTCGGCGGCCGCGACGGGTGACTCGTTGAGCTCATCCTCGACGATGCGCCCGTCGCGCAGGCGCAGCACGCGATTTGCCATGCGCGCGATGGCGGCATTGTGGGTGACGATGATGATGGTGCAGCCGTAGGTGCGGTTGACGTCCTCCATGAGCTGCAGGATTTCTTTGGACGTTTTGTAATCGAGTGCGCCCGTGGGCTCGTCGCACAGCAGCAGGCCCGGATTTTTGACGAGCGCGCGGCCGATGGCGCAGCGCTGCTGCTGGCCGCCCGAGACCTGACGCGGGAACTTGTTGCGGTGCTCGTAGAGGCCCAGCGAGCGCAGCAGGTCGTCGACGTTGAGCGGGTTTTTGGACAGGTGCGCCGTGACCTCGATGTTTTCCTTGATGGTAAGGTCGGGCACCAGGTTGTAGAACTGAAAGACAAAACCCAGCTCACGGCGGCGGTACTCACCCAGATCGGCGGGCTTGAGCACCGTGAGGTCGCAGCCGTCCACCATGATGGAACCGGCATCGGCATCTTCCAGGCCGCCGATCAGGTTGAGAAAGGTCGACTTGCCCGAGCCCGAGGGCCCCAGCATGACGCAGATCTCACCGCGGTTGATGGACGTATCGATACCGTCGAGCACCGTCAGGCGCGCATCGCCGTCGCCGTAGTGCTTCTTGAGCCCGTTGACCTGGACGTAGGCTTGCTTTGTCGACATGCTATCCCCCGTTGTTAACCGTCTGCTACTTTTCTAAGCTAATAGTAAACCCAGGTGAACTAGATGTAGGCGACGGTCGCTGATTTTTTCAAACCACTCATTGGGGACAGACTTAAATGAGTGCCGCCAGGGGCAGTCCTTGCCAACCCGACCGGCGAGCCGGCGAATCGGCAAAGACTGTCCCCGATGACTAGTCGTTTAAGAACGTCCCCAATGACTGCCCGGGGGCAGGAGTGTCCCAGGGTGCCGACAGAAAAGAAACGTCCCCAAGTGACGGATTGTGGCTAGGCATGGGATTTGGCGCGCGTGAGGGCCAGGCCTACGGCGGTGATGGCCGCGGCAAAGAGCACGGTGACGCCCAGATCGCAGGCGATGTCGCCCAGCACGGTGGACGTCAGGTCCGCGGCGAGAGCCTTGCTGATCGCGTCGTTCACCCAAAACGTCGGCACAAAATGCGCCACGGTCTGCACGGCCGAGCCCATCAGCGACAGCGGCATCCAGGCGCCGCCCAAAAACGTCATGAGCATGCCGAGTAAGTTGCCCACACCGTTGAGCAGCTCTTCGCGCGCACCCAGGCTCGAAAGGGCAAAGCCAACGGCCAGCGGCGTGCACGCCAGGGCAAACGTCGCCGCCAGCGCCAGGCACACACGACCCACGCCGACCTCGGCAACCGCGCCGGCAAAGCCCACGACGCCCATCATGCTCGACACAAGCCAAATACAGACGGTGAGCACGGCGGCGGCCGCGAACACAGCGAGCGAACGCTGGCGCTCAGAGACCGGGCTGGCATCCATGCGGCGCACGCGCTCGGGCTCGTTCATGCCAGAGAACACCAGTCCCACCGACACGATGACAGACGAGATAATTGCGTACGCGCCAAAGTTGAAGTACGACTCGAGCGTGGCAGCAGCAGTCGAGTCGACCTTGACCTGCTCGATCTGGACCTCCGCGCGCTTTGCGGCCGCGTGCTCGGCGGCCCTTGCGACGTCACCGTTGGAGGCAGCGGGTTCAAGCGCCGCCGCGGCGCCCGCGAGCGAGATCCAGCGCGAGGCCTCGGCGGACGAAAGCGCCGCCGCCATGGTGCCGGAGCCATAGGTCACGTCGAGCTTGGGCAGGGATTCCCCCGCGCGGGAGGCTGCAACGAGGTCGTCCTCGAACCCCTCCGGGATAAAGAACACGCAATCAGCACTACCCTTGGCGCTGTTGCTCTTGGCGAGCGCGTCCGCAAGGTCGTACGCGTCGTCGCCGATGCCCGTGACCAGGTCAAAGCGTGAGCCCAGGTGCTTGGTAAGCGCCCGCGAAAGTTCGCTATTGTCGCGGTCGACCACGATCACGTTGGTGTCGTAAGGCTTGTACTCGGTAAGCTGAGACGAATTCCAGCTGACGGAGGCCGCGATAAACACACTCAACAGCGAAATGAACACCGTGTAGATGAGCAGATAGAGCGGATGCGCGAGCGCCATGCGAAGCGCGGTCTTAAAGGTGCTCATAGCGGCTCCTTCCAAAGATCAGCGTAGCGGCGGCGACAAACACCAGGGCCATCAGGACGAGCGCGCCGGCGCGAACAGCGAAGGGCCCCAGGTCCTCAAAGAAATACAGGCGATTGAACATGTCGCAGATGAGCTTGACGGGGTTGAGCCAGCACTCGACCGGACAAGCGCGGGCGACGTCGTCGGCAAGCGCCATCGCCGGCTCGCCGTAGAGGCCGGCGAACAAAGCGCACGTGGTGGCAAAGCCCGTGAGGATGCCCGACTTGGATGCCTTGCCGCCCTTAACGGGAAGCGTGCCCACAAAGAGCCCCAGGCCCGTGGCGGCAAGCGCGGATGCAGCCCCGCCCAGCAGGCACAACCCCTCGCGCCCGCCAAAGTCGACGCCCACGACCAGGCGCACGTAGCCGATCGCAACCGCCATCGATGCAAAGGAAACCAGCCACGAGCCGACAAAAATGCCGGCCAGTGACGCCGTCTTGGAGAGACCGCCCACGCAGCGGCGCGCGCCAAGGCCCGACAGATTAGGCTGCAAATCGACGACGCTCAAGGCGGCAAACTCGGCAGACATCATCGCGACCAGGCCAAAAAGCGCGTAATAGTAGATGACCGTGCCATCGGGCGTGGCACGAGTCAGGCTCACGCGGCGGGTTCCGCCCTCGAGCGACAGAGCGCGCGCAACCGCCTCCGGGTCGGCGAGCGCCGCCGGGTCATCTTGAGCAATCTGGGCCATGAGCTCGGCATTTTGCGTATACGAGCTTGCCACCGTTTCAAGGATGCTGCGATCGGTAAGCACCGACGAGGCACGCGAGCTGTCGTAACTCGATAGCAGCGTGAGCCTGGGCGTGCCCGCGTCGTCGACCGTATAGATGCCCGCGACCTCGCCGGCCTTGAGCGCTTTGCGCGCGGCAGCCAAGTCTTCGTACTCGTTCACATCGAGCAGCTGATCGTCGCCTGCCTTGGCAAGCGAAGCCGCCACATCCTTAAAGGTCGAGGCATCCCAGGCCTCGTCCGCCACGACGGCAACCGGCACCGGGTCGACCGTGCCGTCGGAGCTGAGGTTCGCAAACATAAACATGAACATCGTGGAAAGCGCGATAGGAAAGAGAGCGCCCCAGACCCACGTGCTCGGCCGGCGCAGCAGCGTCTTGACCGTGGTGATGATGGTGTTGAACATGGCCGTCCCCTAGTCGCGCAGCTCGCGGCCGGTGATTTCGAGGAACACATCGTTGAGGGTCGGCGGCTCGCTCCACACGCGGCCGAGCGCAACGTCGGCAGCACGCAGCGTGTCGAGGATGTCGACCAAATTGTGCGGGCTCGCCTCGCAGGTGCAGACGAGTTCGCCGCCGGACAGTTCAACCGAAAGCACATGCTCGAGGGCACGCAGCCGCTCGACCGTGGCGGGCTCGACGGCGCCGACCTCGACGGTCACGCGCTCGCCCATCTGAATCATGCGCTTGAGCTCGTCGTTGGTGCCCTGCGCCAGCACACGCCCGCCGTCCATAATCATGATGCGGCTGCAGATCTGCTCGACTTCCTCCATGTAATGGCTGGTATACACCACCGTGGCGCCCTCGTCGCGCAGGCGGCAGATGCCCTCCAGGATGGCGTTGCGGCTCTGTGGATCGACTGCCACCGTGGGCTCGTCAAAAAAGATGAGCTCGGGCTTGTGCGCGATGCCGCAGGCAATGTTGAGGCGGCGTGCCAGGCCGCCCGAGAGCTTGCCGGGGCGGAACTTGGTAAAGTCGCCCAGGCCGACAAAGTCGATCGCCTCGTCCACCAGCGCGCGGCGGCGTTTGCGGTCGTTGACGTAAAGACTGCAGAAATAGTCGATGTTCTCGCGCACCGTGAGCTCGTCGAACACCGCCACCTGCTGTGGCACCACGCCGATGCGGCGCTTGAGGTCGTAGCGCGTGGGCGTCATGGGTTCACCGAACAGCTCGATGGTGCCTTTGTCGTAGGCAAGCAGCTGCAGAATACAGTTGATGGACGTGGTTTTGCCCGAGCCGTTGGGGCCCAGCAGGCCAAAGATCTCGCCGGGGGCGATGTTCAGGTTAAAGTGGTCGAGCGCAATAAGATCGTCATAGCGCTTGACGAGGTTTTCGACATGGACGATGCCTGTCATGAGGAAGCCCTTCTGTTGGTCGTGGCCCGGTACGATTGCATCATCGCAGGAGCGGGCGGCGCGCACCAGTGAGCTTTGTCACGAGTGCGAGGGGGCGGAGGCGAAACCCCCGCTCGCTCGAGCGATCGACGCCGATTTGCCGCGCGGGAGGAATGTCACGGTTGCCCCGGGCGGCGCCTCCCCCGCGCGCAGCATCGCGTACAATACCCGTATGAACAGGCTTTTCGACAAATCGATTGTGCTGGCGTGCTGTATCGCAGCCGCTCTGGGCCTTGCTGTGGACGCTCGCCTGGTCGCGG
Organism: Collinsella sp. CLA-AA-H302; assembly: GCF_040093305.1. NCBI lineage: Bacteria > Bacillati > Actinomycetota > Coriobacteriia > Coriobacteriales > Coriobacteriaceae > Collinsella > Collinsella sp. CLA-AA-H302. The sequence goes on along the minus strand of NZ_JBBNJW010000008.1, from coordinate 88,995 downwards.
CGTTTTGCCTTGGCGTTATTGCCACCTCGCTGGCTGAGCTCGCGCAGGGGAAAAGCGCCCGGCGCGCGAGCGAGACCGCGAGCTGCGCTTACATCATTGCGGCTGTCTTCGTGCCGCCGTTTGTGCCGTTTGCGCCCCTCGCCCTCTATGACATTGCGCGGCGGGTGCGCCGTGAACGCGTTTGGGTCGCGCTGGGCATTGGCGGCGCCTTTGTCTTTGCGCTCGTCGCGAACCTTCGCACCGACGCGCTCACCGCCCGAACGCTCCTGCTGACCGCCATCCTTTCGGTTGCCGCCACCTTGCTATCGCTACGTACCGCCCAGTTGGAGCGCGAGCAGCAGCGCATGCGCCGTACCCGCGACGAGCTGCAGGAACGAGCTCTGGCGCTGGAGGCACGCAACCGCGACCTTGCCGACCGCCAGGACTACGAAGTCGAGCTCGCGACACTCACCGAACGCGCCCGCATCGCGCGCGAAATCCACGATAACGTCGGGCACCAGCTCACGCGTGCCTCGCTGCAGACCGAGGCCCTGCGCGTCGTGCACGCCGACGAGCCCGACGTCGCCGCCGATTTCGCCGACGTCAAACGCACGGTTGACGAAGCGCTCCAGCTTGTGCGCACCAGCGTCCACGCGCTCAACGACAACGCCGTCGACCTTTCCGTGCAGCTCGAACGCATTGTTGAAGGCGCGCGCTCGGACGGCGGCCCCCAGATTGAGCTTGAAGTTATGGCCGAACATGCGCCCGCAAACGTCGCGAACTGCTTTGCGGCGGTCCTGCGCGAGGCGCTCTCCAACACCATGCGCCACGCTTGCGCCCAGACCGTCTCCGTACGATGCATGGAACATCCGTCGTTTTACCAGCTCATCGTTACCGACGATAGCGTGGGCGGGGTCCAAGCAATCGGCCGTGGCGCCGCGGAGGGCATGGGGCTCGTCTCCATGCGCGAGCGCGTCGAGGCGCTTAGCGGCACCTTCACCGCCGGTCCGCGCGCCGGCGCCGGCGGCTGGCGTGTGTTTGCCACCGTTCCTAAACAGCAAGGAGATGAGGGCCGATGAGGCTCATCGTTGTCGACGACGACCGTCTAGTGGTCGATTCGCTCAAGATAATCCTGGGCGCTCAGCCGCAGATCGAGGTGGTGGGCACCGGCGCCAACGGCAACGACGCGGTGGCACTCTACGCCGAACTCGCACCCGATATCGCGCTGCTCGACATTCAGATGCCAGAGCGCGACGGCCTTTCGGCGGCGCGCGAAATCCTTGAGCGCGACCCCGCGGCACGCGTGGTGTTTCTGACGACATTCTCGGATGACGAGTACATTGTGTCGGCGCTCAAGCTGGGCGCCCGCGGTTACCTGATCAAGACCGATGTCGCCGCCATCCCGCCGGCGTTGGCCCAGGTCATGGACGGCAAACGCGTGCTCGAAGGTAAGGCGATCGAGGATATCAACTTTGATGGGGCGGACGTCGAGGCCGGCGTGACCCGCCGGCCCGCGGCCTTTGTCAGCCTGACCGACCGCGAGTTCGAAGTCGCCGAGCTCATCGCCCGCGGCCTCGACAACAAGGAAATCGCCGCCACCGCCTATATGGGCGAAGGCACCGTACGCAACCACATCAGCTCGATCCTGGCAAAGATGGGCCTGCGCAACCGCACGCAGATCGCCATCGCCTACCTGCGAGGGTAATTACCCAACAACCGACCACTTCGGCATAGCAAAATGGCTGTTACCGATATGGTGCCATTTCAAAACTATGCCGGTTTACTACGATGAATCGCCCACCTTCGACCACGGCAAATTGCGCGCTCACAAAACCGCAGGTAAAACGCTTGCAATATTTAGAAAAATGCAGTCATGGTCGGGAATGTCGAATTCGTCGTAGTAAACCGACATAGTTTTGTTCGGATAGTCCCGCACGGATACCATCCCAGGCCTCGCGGGACAAAAATGATCCGTTTTCTTCCGCCCGCGGAGATCGGCTGACAGCGCCCGCCACGAAATCGGTCCATCTACTACGTTTGACTCGATACCCCCGACCATACCCGCTTTTCATGCAAAATCGCAGACGTTCTACCTGCAGTTTTGCTTTTGCATTTTTCGCCATGGTTGAGGGTAGCGGCTTAAACGTAGTAGATGGGCCCATTTCGTGGCAGACGGGTCATTTTCGGGCTGGACGGGTCGCGTGGCGGCCCGCACACGCGTTCACGCGCGGGGCCGGCGGGGCATTTTGCCCCGCCGGCCCCCATTCCAGCGCTATACCAGCCCCATTCCAGCGCTATACCAGCCCCATTCCAGCGCTACTCCGGCTTAGTTTCTACCGTGGGAGTCTTATCCGCCGCAACCGGAGTACGGGCGGTATCCATAGTCAGGCAGTGCTTGGGGCAGCTCTCGATGCACTCGCCGCACACCACGCAGGCATACGGGTCGATCGACCACGTTCCGCCCTTGCGATCGACCGCGAGCGCGCCCGCCGGGCAGCGACGCGCGCACATGCCGCAGCAGATGCACACGTCCATGTCGTTGACGATATGCCCGCGCAGGCGCTCGGGTGCCGCGAGCTTCTCCTGCGGATAGCACACCGTGACCGGCTGCTTGACCATAGAACCCAAGGCCGTCTTGGCAAATGTCAGCAAACTCATGCCGCGCCTACCTTTCCGTACAGCTAATACAGGGGTCGATGGTCAGGATAATCATAGGCACGTTGGCAATGAGCACGCCCTGCAGCGCATGCGTCAGGCCCGCCAGATTTTGCGACGTCGGCGTGCGCACGCGGAAACGGTCCAGATTCTTGGTGCCGTTGCCGCGCACATAGTAATACGCCTCGCCGCGCGGCTGCTCAATCACAACCTCACCGCGCGCGCCGTCGGCCGGCGTGAGCTTGGTGCGCCCGCCGATACCGTCGTGTGGAATCTTGTCCACAAGCTCCTTGATGATGTCCATGGCCTGGGTGACCTCGGCACAACGCACCTGGCAGCGGGCATAGCAGTCGCCGTCGGTCGCCACGATGGGCTCAAACGCGACCAGATCCGCATAGGCACCGTCGCCAAACATGCGCACGTCGTAGTCCACGCCCGAGGCGCGCCCAAACGGGCCGACCATCGACAGATCCAGCGCGTCCTTCTTGCTGATCACGCCCACGCTATGCAGGCGCTCGCCGCAGCTGTCGTCATCCAAAAACGTATGCACCAGGGCCTCGTAGTCGGGGCGCATGGCTTCGAGCGTCTGGACAATACCCGCCAGCTCGGAGTCCTCAATGTCGTGCTTAAGGCCGCCGATCTCGTTAATCGACAGGATCACGCGACCACCGCAGGTGCTCTCGAAGATCTTGAGAATCTGCTCGCGCAGCGTCCACGAACGATAGAACAGCGCCTCGAAGCCAAAGGCATCGGCGAGCAGGCCCAGCCACAGCAGGTGCGAGTGGATGCGCGAAAGCTCATGCAGAATGGTGCGGATATACTGCACGCGGCCGGGTACCTCGATGTCGAGCATGCGCTCGCAAGCGCTGGCATAGCCATAGCTATGGCCCACGGCGCAGATGCCGCAGATGCGCTCGGCGATGTAGCCAAACTGGTGCATATCGCGCTTTTCCGTGAGCTTCTCGAGTCCGCGGTGTACAAAGCCAATCTGCGGAATTGCCTCGATGACGCGGTCGTCCTCGATCACCAGGTCCAGGTGAAGCGGCTCGGGCAGCACCGGGTGCTGCGGGCCAAACGGAATAACGGAGCGATGAGCCATGGACCTTACGCCTCCTTTTTCTGCTTGTCGCGGGCAGCCTTGGCGGCAAGCGCCGCGCGGACCTTGGCCGCTTTCTCGGGATCCATGGCGGCGAGCTTTGCCTCCATCTCAGCAGCCTTAAGCGCGGCCTTCGCAGCAGCCTCATCGTGCTGAGCATCGGAGCCGGCAGCCGCAGCGGGCTGAGCGACGACAGCGCCCGCGGCAGCCTCCCCCGCAGTGGCCGTGGCAGCGGCGGCCTTCTCGGCCGCGGCCTTGCGCGCCTTGGCCTCGGCGGCGGCGCGGACCTTCATGGCCTTCTCGCGGGCAGCTTTCACCTCGGGCGTGATAACGCTCATGGGCTCGGCCGTTGAGACCTGGTAGAAAAAGCCCTTAAAGTCAATCTGCATGTCGGTGATGGCAAGCCCAAATAGGTCGTGGGCCTCATTTTCAAACGGGAATACCGCCGGATAATACGAGCTGATGGACGGAATCTCCTGGTACCGGTCGATACCCTCGACCACCAGATTCTCAATCGCATAGTTTCCGTTCCGCGCGATCTGCTCTTGCGCAGCGCGGACGTTGATAAACGTATAGACCAGGCGATACGATCCGTCGTCCACACAGCGCTCGACATGCATCTGCACAAAGCGCGCGCCGGCACCCTTAAGCGCCTGGACATGCGACAGGAGCTCGTCGATCCCAACGGTGGTATAGATAGCCTTTTGCATTACTCGGTCTCCTTTGCAGCGGCGGGCGCGGCTGACCTGGTGGACACGTTGGCCTCGACGCCGTCACCGGCACCATCAGCCCCGGCCCCCGCGGCCACAAACCCGTCCTCGCCCAGCTCAACGCCACCGTCCCAGGCAGCGGCACCGCCCACGGTAAGTGGATCGCCGCCGGCGCGCATCACGGCCTCCTTCTGGTCCAGGATGCCGCACGCCTCCACGATGGCATCGATTACGGTCTCGGGGCGAATGGCGCATCCGGGCGCGTACACGTCCACAGGAATCGCGCGGTCCACGCCGCCGATCACGTTGTAGGCATCGCGGAACACGCCGCCCGAGCACGCGCAGATGCCGCAGGCCACCACGCACTTGGGCTCGAGCATCTGGTTGTAAATCTGGCGCACGACAGGCAAGTTCTGAGCGTTGACCGAGCCCGTCACCAAAAAGATGTCCGCATGCTTGGGGTTGCCGGTATTGACCACGCCAAAGCGCTCCGCATCGAACAGCGGCGTGAGCGAGGCCAGCACCTCGATATCGCATCCGTTGCAGCTCGAGCCGTCGTAATGAATAACCCACGGCGAGCGCGACATTTTATGATCCATAGATGCCGCCTCCTAAATAAACACGTCGACGAGGATGGGCATAAGGTTGAGCAGGCCAAACACCAGCGCCACGCCCCAGCCGAGCTTAAAGCAGCTGCGCCAGGTGCTACGGGCGAAGGTGTTGTCGATCAGCACCTCGACAAAGTACGTCGCGACCATCACGACCAGGGCTACGACCCAGCTCCCGGGGTTGTCCCAAACAAAGAACATGCCCACCCACATCAAAAACAGCACGGTCTCGCACCAGTGCATAAGGGTCATCTTGGCCAGCGTGCCGCCGCTCATCTCGGTGGCGACGCCCTGGACGATCTCCTGATGCGCGTGATGCGAATACGAAAGATCGAACGGCGACTTGCGCAGCTTGATGGTAAGCACCGCGAGCAGCGCGAGGAAAATGGGCGCGCTGTACACGATGATGGGGGCCGACTGCCCCGTCACGGCGATGGAGTCGAAGCTGTCGGTGGCAAGGTACAGGCCCACACTCATCAGCAGAACGGCGGGCTCGTAACTCATAACCTGCAGCAGCTCGCGGTCGGCACCGACCTGGGCAAACGGGCTTTGCGTCGAGGCGGACGCCAGCACCACAAAGATCGCGGCAAGCGTCACCATAAAGGCGCATAACAGCGTGTTGGAGCCCGACACAAAGATGCCGCCGCCCACCACGGTAAAGATGAGCGCGCATGCCATATAAGTATCGTCCATGGTGTTTACGCTGGCGGGAGCCTTGCGCAGCAGCTTGGCAACGTCGTAGAAGGGCTGCAGCAAGCGCGGGCCCACGCGGCCCTGCATGCGAGCCGAAAGTTTGCGGTCAACGCCGTCGATCAGGCCGCCCACAAGCGGCGCAATCAAGGCAAACGCCACGGTGCCAATAAAAATGCCCACGACGCCCGAGCCTTCAAAATACTTGCCGCGCAGCACCGAGGGCGCACTCATGGCGAGTCTCTCGGGCCCAATCCACGCGCAGCACAGCAGCGCAAACAGGATGATGGCACAGCAAACAACACTACCCGCGGGGCCAATACGCTTCTCGCCAAGGGCGTCCTCCGAGTACCAATTGCGCTTTTCGGCCTTCACCTCGCGTCCCATCGAGCCGCGGAAATGACGGTAATTGTCGGTTCCCACACCCGAAAGATATACGTTGACGTGCGGTTTGTTGCTCACGCGGAATGAAGTCAGCAGCACCACGGCGATAAACGCCACGATGACCACCATCAGATACATGGCGTCCTTGCCAATAACGTACGGCACGCGGCCAAACACCATGGCGAGGTAGGGCGACACCAGACCGCTCGAGATAACCGGGAACGCCACGCAGCACAGAATCAGCAGCGCGGCGATGGTGTTGAGCGCCATCCATTCGGTCTTATGGACATTGACCTCAACGTTTTGAGCCGTGGGATCGACGCCCGAAAGCTTAGCAAGCCACTTGCCCCAGAAGTAAAACGTCGCGGCCGAGCCAAAGGCAAGCACCATGATCATGAGCACGTTGCCGGTCTGCGCAAATGCCACCAGGGCGCCCCACTTGGACACGAGCATGCCAAACGGCGCCACAAACATGCCCATGATGCCCAGCATCATCAGGCGCGTCAGGTGCGGCATGCGGCTGAACATGCCATCCATGTCCTCGATATCGCGGCTGCCGATATGATGCTCGGCCGTGCCCACGCACAGGAACAGCAGCGACTTTGCCACCGTGTGGAACAGGATCAGGAAGATGGCGGCCCACACGGCCTCGGGCGCGCCGACACCCAAGCAGGCGCTGATGAGGCCCAAGTTGGAAATGGTGGAGTACGCGAGCACGCGTTTGGCATTGCTCTGCGAGATGGCCATGAGGGCAGCGAGCAAAAACGTGATGGCGCCCACACTCGTGACCATAAAGCCGGTCACGGGATAGATGGCATAGAGTGGGCTCAGCTTGACCATCAGAAACACGCCGGCTTTGACCATGGTTGACGAGTGCAGCAGGGCGCTCGTGGGAGTGGGTGCAACCATGGCACCCAACAGCCAAGTGTGGAACGGCATCTGTGCGGCCTTGGTGAGTGCGGCGAGCGACAGCAGAATGACCGGCATCACCAGCAGCGCGGACTGCGCGGTTCCGGTGCCGGAAAGCTCGATCATGCCCGAGATGGTCAGTGGCATGCCGTTAACGTGCAGGTACATGAGTCCGACCAAAAACGCGATGCCGCCCAGCATGTTGAGGATGATTTGGGTAAAGGCGTTCTTGATGGCCTCGGGCGTGCGCGTGTAGCCAATCATAAGGAACGAGCACACGGTGGTGATTTCCCAGCCGCAGAACAGCCACTCAAGGTTGTCGCTTATCACGATGACGAACATGGCCGAGAGGAACAGGAACATGAGCGCCAAGAACTGCGGGCGACGGTCGGGCGCGGTTTGCCCACGCAGCGCGGCCTCGTGCTCGTCGTGGGCCTGGAAGTCCTTCATGTAGCCCAGGGCATACACGCAGATAAGGCTGCCGACAATGCCAACGGCGAGGACCATGATCACGCTCATGTAATCCAGGTAGAGCGGCGTCGCCGTGACGGCTTCGGCCGCGGGCAGCGTCATGGCTGCAAAGACGAGCGAGCCCACCAGCTGGACTATGCCGAGCACCGTGGTGAGCGCGTTCCTATATTTGTACGCGTTGTACAGGATGACGGCACACAGGATGACGTCGATGACGGAGCTGATGACGGAGAGCACGTGCGAGGTGCCGGGGGCAACCTCAAAGCTCTGCGGACCCGTTCCAAAAAACATGACGGCGACTACAACTGTCACCACCATAATGATGCCGGAGCCTATGAGCCCCACTGCATCGCGGGCGCGGTCACCTCGCGCGAGCAGCATGCCCAGCGCCGGTACCAGCGGAAACAGGGTAAGGAAATACAGTAGCGTCATACCATCACTCCCCCATGCAAAAACGCTGCAATTGTTTAACGTTATAGCTCAGTTGAGGAGTAGCGGCGGCAGGTTTTCGGCCAACTGGGGAGTTTTAGACGTACGGGGTAAGGAGTCTGTCCGCATTGGAGTAGAGGGGCGGCAAGAAAAATGCGCCCCTGTGGGCGCACCATCCCGTTTGCTATTCCGCCTTTTTAACGCGCGGCTTGCGACCGCGCGGCTTATCGACCAGCGCAGATTCACCGCTCTCGCGATACTGGCGGCACCAGGCCTTAACCGAAGACTCGCTGGGAATCCCGTGCTTGATCATGGCCTCGCGAACCGTCAGACCGTTTTCCAAACGGTCCTTAACCACGGCGAGCTTTACGTCGAACGAATAGGTGTGATGACGAGCACCTGCATTGAGCACGGCGTCGGCACCGCCCACGGCATATGCGCGGGCCCACTGACGAGCCGTGGCCTGGGGAATGCCAAGCTTTGCGGCGAGGGCGCGATGACCGACCCCCTCTTGGAGGGTCTCGACGGCGCGCTGCCTAACCTCGGGCGCATGCGTGCGAGTCCTAGTTGCTTCCGACATACCTGCCACTTCTTAGCCTTAACCGTTAATCTGCTTTCTTACGTGCTTGTTAGATAGTAGCATTTTGCTGTTTGCGCGTAACAGTTAATTGAAAATTGCAGCGGTGGCATCTGGGCATTTGCCATTCATTTGCAACAGTTCTTTAGGTTTTATTTACGCAGCTAGTTGGCTCGCGGCCCATTGACGGTGTTTTACCAACCAGATTGGTATCTTTTTGTTTGGCTGGTATGCTTTGTGTAATTATTAACCCCTCTTCAGCCCGCATCTAACATGTCAACTTTCCACTTACTTTCCAGCTTTCCACCTTAGGTGGAAAGCTGAGTGGAAAGTTGGAAAGTTGGTGGGTAGCTGGGGCAGCAGCAGGCCAGGCGAACAAGAAAAAAGGGCGGCAACCGGGTGGTTGCCGCCCCTCGCGTGGCTAGTTGGTTTTCGTCTCATGGGGAATGCCCTTGGTGTTGATGCGCGCCAGCGTGTACGTCACGTAGTCGGAGTGCGAATAGCCATCAAGGTTGCTAGCGTTGACCGGTGTGTCGTTGACAACGTTGCCGGTCATAATATTGGCCGTAAGCACCAAGCGGTAGTTGGCATAAGTTTGGCGCTTGCCCTCAACATCCGTGTTCACCTTAACGCGGAAAGCATGCTCAAAGGCAAGGCTGTTGCCGTCGCGCGTGGCGAACGCGCCGCCAGTCCCCTTGCCATCAGTAAATACGTAATTCTTGCCATCGGCGCTCAAAGAGCCGTTAGCCAACTTGTCGCTACCGAGCACCGTAATGTAATTTTTGATACCGCTGACCTGAGCATACGAGCCATCATCCTGGCGCTGCTGCAAGCTCAACGTATACGTTACCGTATCGGCACTGGAAATCATTGCCTCGGCACCCGTGAGCTTGGACAAATCATACGTTCCCACCAGAGCGATTTCGCCGTCGGCGGACTTGAGGTCATCGATGTTGATACCCAGCTGCGACTTCTTTGAAGCCTCGAGCGCAATAGTCGAGGAGCCCACGTCCATGCGGTAGTATCCAGCTTTGCCGTCGATGTATGCCGAGTTGCTACTGGTGCTGAGCGTTTCGTCATTCGTAGAGAGGTACGCACGATAGTTGGGCTTTGTGTACCTATCTGTGCCGCCATTCTGCGAAGCGATAATACCGGCCTGGCACGCGGGCTCCGTCATGGTGAGACTCGCCTTCATGGTGATGGTGAACTCGCTGCCATGGTTCTTAGCGATTTCGCGAATGCCGGAAAGATCAATTGCCCCAAGACCCGCGTCGGCCAGCGTCAATTTCATGTCCGTACCGTCCGCGGTCCATACACCCGTAGCGGCGCAATGATCTTCAGCGGTGGCCTCCCCCCATGTCCACTTCGTCTTGCCGTTCACGGTTGAGGCATGCGGGGCGTAGTACTTGCCCCCCACTGTCACGTAGAACGAATACGTGCCCTGGGTTCCAGTCGGGTAGCCATGCGCGCCCGCAGCACTGCCGTTCTTCCCGCAGTTCACGAGCGAAGAATCCAGCTGGTAGTACAGCGCGTCGGAGCTTGTGTATTGCTGGTTCGGGTCGAACTTCACGGTGTCGCTTACCTTCATGGTAAGCGGATAGGTGACATCGTGAAGCTGCATCTGTTTGATGCCGCCCTCGTTGTCATCGATGAGGCCGTGCGTGTAGTTGGATGTCACGCTGTAAGTCGAGGCCGTATTCTGGTGCCCATCCTCGGCAGCCTTGTCGTCGGCTGCTTTCTTGCCTCGCAGCAGGTAGTTGATGTGCTCGTTGAGGCTCGTGTCCACCGCGGTGGCGGTGTAGCCGTTGACGCCCGCGGACCCCGCCGGCGTGCGCACCACCAAGTAGAAGTTCTCACTCTTGGGCTCTTCCTTATCAACGGAGAGGGTATAGAACGTGCCCGTCGCGTCGGAAGAAGTGCGCGCGCGGTAGTACGCACCGCCGACCTTGGCGCCGGCCGCCTTCTCGAGCTCGACCTGGCTCTTGCCTTCGACCTCGGCATCGGTGAGCTTGACCCAGGCACCGTCTTTGTCCTCCTTGGCCTTCACGCCCACGGTTTCACTCAGCCACGGCTCGACGTAGGCCTTCTTGCTAGCGTCCACAAACTCGGTGAGTTTGACCGACACCGCTCCGCCCGCGCCCACCGTGCAGTGGTATTCACGGTTGTTATGAGCAGTGTCCACGAGTGTGAGCTGCGTGCCCTCGGGCAGCGTGGCGCCAAAGGTGATGCTTTTGTTGAGCGGGCCCATGGAGCCGCCGGCTTCGAGCAGCGTGTTCCAGCCGTAAGCGACTGGCTCGCCCCGGGCGCTGCCATAGGTCCAGGTAAGGTAACCGGTCATGGTGTCGCCGCTGCTCACAAGCACGTGATTGTCGTATTTTGTCGCATAGTCGGCAGCCTTGAAGTTCGCACCTTCGGAGTAGGTGGCGGTAAAGTCGATCTCGAGCATGCGCTTAACGATGATGGGCACCTGCACGCGGTAGATCTGGCCGGCCTCGCTAAAAGTGACCGTGAGCAGCGTGAAGCGGCCCCGCTCGTTGTCCCAGTCGGTACTCGCGCGGAAAGCCATGGAGCTCGTGCCGTTGTTGAGCACCTTGAGCGTGGGCGCTTGCGAGGCGGTTGCGTCCTTGACGAAGGCGCCGTTATCGGCAAGATTGAAGACCTCAGCGGTGGCGGTCACGTGCTTGGCGCTGCCGTTGAGGCGGCGGGCATCGGAAAAGCCGCCGTTAGTCACGATGTTCAGATACTTCTCGACCGTCGTCGTGTCGTTGCCGGAAATCATGAGTACAGGGAAGTCGGTTGCGGCCTTCTTGCCCGAAGTAACATTGTTGGTGTTGAAAGTGCTCTTTGAGCTGTCCGCGCTATAGGTGCTCGTGTTTTGGTACGCGCCGGCATCATTGATGCCGGCGATGTTGGTGTAGGTGTAGCGGCCGGGAACGCGGGCACCCGCTTGGCTTTGGATGGTCGTCGCGGTGTCAATGGCGGCGCCGTCGCCAAACAGGTAGCGGTCGGTGGTGTCGCCGTCAGAGGCACGCACCGCCAGCGTGCTCACGGGCCTCGTGGTCACGTACGGACTCGTTGCCGTGGTAGCAGTATCGCCTGCGCCGTAAAGCGTTTTGTTCTCGTTGGGCGCGGCAGCCGTGCCGTTGTAGTCGCCGAAGGCAATATTAGTTTTCTCGTTAACAGCAGCCGTATTCGTATTGGTCGTGTAAACCATCGGCGGCAGGTCGCTCGTGGTCTTGCCACTACCGGGCTTTACTTCCACGCCCGCTGCGGAGAGGCTGTACTTACCATCCCCCGTGTCAACCTCGCCCAAGAGTACGCCCTGGGTTTTGCCCGCATTGTAGCTATTGCTGTCCATGAGCACGTTTACCAGATGGAACTGGCCGCGCCCGTCGCCCATAATGCCGCCGTTGGACCTTTCGCTAAACGTAGTGTTGGATACCTTTGTGTTGGTGACGTCGATGACGACGGATCCGCTGTTCTTCGCGTTATTCGCGCCCAACAAACCGCCACTCCAGCTGCCCTTAATCGCAGCACCCTCGATCTCAATGTTGTTGCAGTCTATATTCACATTGCTGTAGAAGAAGCCGATAAGCCCTCCCGAGCATTTGCCGGTGCCGGCAATGCTGACATTCTTGACATTGCAGTCGTCGAACCAGTACTTGTTGAGGCTACCGCTACTCGTAACCTCACCAATCAGGCCGCCCGCATTGTAGATGCTATTGTTCGTTCCGGTCTCATCGCCGATGACGGCGTTCTCGGTGCCGACTCTGCCATCAATGCGCACGTTGCTCATAGAAATAACGCCGCCACGGGCGCGTCCGACCACGCCGCCGGCGCCCATATGGTCATCGGAGTTCGACCCGGTGGCTAGCACGTTTACCCCAGAGATGACTGCCGTGCACGACGACTGGGCCGCTGTGGTGGTGCCGATGTTGGTGTTGACCGAGATATCGCTTCTTTCGACATAGCCGAGCACGCCGCCCACGTAGGGCACTGTCCCTGTGGCAGTTATGGTCGAGTTTTTGCCAACGGTCCTTTCACTCACCCCTGTGTCTGCGGTTGTCCACACGCCGCACGCCGAGGCGACCGTACCCACATAGCCACCGACATTCTTCTCGCCCGTGACGTTAAGGCCAGTGTATGAGCAGTCATAGAGATACGCGGGGCCCCACCCGTCCCCGAACTCGACCATATAGGTTCTGTCTTCACTCGTAGTTCGTCTGGCGCGGCCCGAGCTGCCAAGAAGCCCTCCTACGCTCTTTGCGCCCGACACGGTGCAGTTCTTCATCTGCACGTTGCGGTAGATGCCGCACGTGCCGTCGTCGTAGTTGGCCGTTGCACCCGCCAAAAGGCCGGCACCGGTAAGGTCGTTCGGCGCCTCTCCTGGTTTGGCTTCGCCGTTGGTGTCGATATAGGTGAGCGCTACGTTGCAGTTGCTAAAGGTGAGGTCTTTGACCTGCGCGCCGTCGTTCGCGGTGACGCTCTGCCCCACATTGGTGGAGGTGAACATCACGGTGCTGAATAGACCACCCACGCCCGAGACCTTATAGTCGTCGTCGACGTATTCGACGACGCCGTAGGCGGTGCCTTCGGTACCCACCGTGATGGTGGCGCCGTTACCGTCGATCGTGGCTACGTGCGGCGTAATACGGTCGCGGTCGGTGCCCGGCTGGTTCGAATTGCAAGCATTGGAATAGTAGCGGCCGTTTAGGCCCACGTACCCCGTGCCGTAGTCGGTCATATCGTAGGTGCTATTTTCTTTGAACTCCAGGCTCATGCCGATCGATTTTGATGCACACACGTAGCCCGTTTCGTAGCTGGCAGCGTAGGACGCCACCAGGTAGGGCGAATTCACATCGTCGTCATGGTCGAGCGGACCGTGCCACCCCTGCTTGCCGGGGGCCTTCTGATCGTCGTTTTTGGCGATTTCGAAATCGCCGGCAGCACTCTCAGGCTTGCCCACATTTGCGTAGCTAGCATTCCGTACCTTGCCATATTCCTTATTGCCAAACAGGTAGCCGCATATCGCCGGGTCTTGCGAATCGCTGCCCCAGTAAGCCTTGGAACCGCGAAACACGCCATTATTGGAGTAGTTGGTATGTGCCGCGCCAGCACCCGCACCCGAGCTGATGATGGCCGAGAGCACCAAAAGGCCCTGGGCGTTTTCGACCGTGGTCACGGGCGCCTCGGCGTTAGTGCCGATGTACTTATTGTCGGTGCCCGTGGTGGTGACACAGGGGGTTTCCTTGTTTATGAGCTCGTTGATTTTGTAGTTGGCGTCACCGTTATCGACGTTGCAGCCCTCGCTAAAGGCATAGCCGTCGATCACGCGGCCAACGTAAGGGTTATCGTACTGGTCATACTTTGCGGCATCTTCCTCAATGGGCTTGTACTTTTTGTTCTTTGTACCACCACGCCACGAGGTGCCCGTGTTGCGGAAAATCACGCCGCCACCCGCAATAGCGCCAACGTAGCCGCCAATGGGAACAAGATGCGATCTGCTGACATCGGGGTTGCTGACATCGGGGTTGCTGACAACGGTAAAGCCGTACGCTGTCGAACCGTTATTTGGATTGTTTACGACCACGCCATCAATAATGTTATCGCCGCCAAGAATGCAGCCGATAACGCCGCCGAAAAACGCCGTCGGGACGCCGTCCGCATCCTTCTCAGAATAAGTAATAGTCGCGTGCGCATTCACATAGTTGATGTTGAGATTGCGCACCACGCTGCCATAACTATAGGGAATGAGGCCGCGAAGCGAACCCTCGTTATTCTCTATCTTGATGGTTGCCTTTTTATCACCTTTAGGGTTGCCAACGATGACGCCACGGAACGGGTTGGCTTTGTTGCCAAAACCGCCAAACGATGCACCGTCGAGGGTGATCGTATTACCCCCGGTAGGTTCAATACTGTAGTACGCGCTTTGGATATAGCGGTGCATCATCTCGTCGGAAAGCGTGGCCGAAGGATCAGTGGTGTCGCCGGTCTTCTTTTCCCACTTCTTCCCAGTGTCTTTCGCCTGCTTATAGACGTACGTAACCTCATTGTCGGTTTTATTGTCGCCGCGGCGAGTACAGAGCGCACTCTGGTTGGCGGCAATGGTGACCTCCCAACCGTCGAGCGCAGTTTGGTTGTTGATGTAGTTGGCGATGGCGTTCATCTCCGTCGCGTCTTTAACGGCATACGGATCGCCATATGTGCCGCATCCCTCTACCAGCTTTGGAATGCGCTGGTTGACTTTAATTTCATGATATTGGACGCCGCTCTCGGTGGCCTTTCCCTTATAAACATAAGGAAGATAGCCACCAAACCAAGGCCTGACGTCACCGTCCTTCTTACCATCAACCGTCACATAGCCGATAACGGCGCCATACGTCGCTTCGTCGTAATACCAAAGCTGCTTGCCCGGGTACTCCGTACTCCCATCAATCTCGGATCCGTAGGTCACCTTGCCTGCATCGGCATCAGCCTTAGTAAAGGTGTAGTCCGCAGAACCCGTGCTCGTGCTTCCGTAGCCAAAACTCTCCAGCAGGCTCGCATGGGTGAAGATCGTATTGTTCTTTTGGCTGGGCAAGCTGATTTGCTCAAACTTCGCCGTCACCTGATCGGCCTCACTGCCTACACCAAGCTTTCCGAACAGCGACGTAGCCGCCTTGGTGCCACTCGTGTACCCAGTAGTCTTGATATTCTTCGCGTTCAGGCTCACGTACTTCTGCATCTCGTTGATGAGCAGAGGCATATAGGCGTTAGCGTCCGTGGCGCTGTTGGCGCCGTCGACAATCAGATTGTTGAGCGTAAGACCATCAATTGAGATCTTTCTAATCTTGGTGCCATTGCCGTCGCTGGACCCACATACGTAGCGGCACACGAGCGCGCCCGATGAGCTTCCGCCCGCGCCAATAGCGTCAGTAGAGCTCTTTCCGTCATTGATAACGGGCCCAACGGTACCACCCAAAGTGACGTTGCTTACTGTGAGATCGCCGTCTGCCACCGTTTGAAAAAGACCGCAGTGCATGTTCTCGTGCTGGGTGGCATCGGAGTTTAGTTTGTTGCCATTCTGCTCGGCCTTGATCTTGGAGTAGTAGAAGGTGATGGCCGCATTATTAACCGTCACCTCTCCGATCGGTTGAGTGGGATAGTAGCTGTAGCCGGCCAAATCGATTGTGCCGGTTATGGTTATGGAACCATCAAGCCCTGTCGTACCATCGGGAACGATTGTCGAACGAATACCGGCGGGAGCATAGCAGAAAGCAGACCATAAGAGCAGCTTGTCCGCCGTATTGATTTGGCCACCGCTAAAGCCGCCTTCACAATTCTTAGAGGCTATGTCGAGGTTGTAGAAGTAGCGGGTATTGCCGTTCGTATTCTGGCTTCGACCGAAAGACGAGCGATTATGGTAGCTGTTGTCTTTTGTGGAATCGCCGTCCATGTCCAGCTTGTTTTTCTGTGTGTGTAGCGAAACGACCGTGTTCCAGTCGGCGTCCATGAGCTTGCTGCCTTTGTTTGGTTGTACACCGCTGCCAACCCATTCGTCAAAGGACTCTACGCTCGACGCGTTAATGGCTTCGCTGCCGCTGGGCACCCTGTAGGCGGTACCCCAATAAGCCCTGTCTTCCAGGTACAGGCCTATATAGTTTTCGACGCCATATGCCGTCTTATTATCCACCTTGCAGCCACGACAAACTAGAACGCCGAGCGTCTTGGCAACGTCCGCGTTAATGGTTACGCCCGAAAGGTCGATGGCGTAGTCATTGATGATCCAGTGGCCGCTAGCAGCGTATACAAGACCGCCGAGCTCAGTAGAGCCATCCGCAGTCACGGTCGTGTTGTCGGAAGTTTTGAGGGCATAGGTGTCGGCGCTGGTGTTTACCTTGTCTTTGCCAATGGTAACGATAGTGTTGCCCCAGCTGTAGCCCAAAAGGCCACCAGCGCCATTCAACTTGTCGCCATTCTTGCCCACGGTCATTTTGAATCCATTTAAGCTAAGACCAGTAATAGTAACGGACTTCTTATTCGATCCCTGCGCAATGGAGCCGATAAGGCCGCCGGCCTGCACGACCTTGTCTTTCGCCGCGTTGCCGACGTTGAGCGTGCCGCCGACGGTGAGCTTGGTAACGTTAATGGTGGTGGCGCTGTCGTTGACCCAGCCGATCGCGCCGCCGATGGTTGCGCCGCTCTTGAGCTCGCTGGTTTCGCCGCGCTTGAGCTCTTTCGGGAACGTGATGGTCGCCTTGGCGGCGGAGGCGGTGTTGCCGTTGGCCTCGAACGCCACCGTTGCAGTGCCCATCACGGAGCCGGCAATGCCACCCACGTTGGCAGCGTTAGCAAATGTCTGGTCACAGGTAATCGCAGCTTGGGCGGTAGCACCCTTAAACGTCGCATTGCCCGTTATGTTCGCGGCAAACGATCCTGCGTGGACCTCGACACCATTGTCAAAGCGCAGGCTTCCTTTAACGGTCACGTTGCTGATGGAGGCGCCGGTGCCCAGCATGGCAAACAGGCCCTGGCGACCATGGCGATAGATCTTGCCGTTGCCCGCACTCGCGTCATTACCGTCGAGAGCAATGTCCCCGCGCATGCCGTAGGGCTCGCCCACGGACAAGCTTATGATGTGGCCACCGCCATCGAGTGAGCCGGTAAATCCGTGCCCGCTCTCATTAACGCCACCGAAGTCAATGGGGGCTCGGTCTTTAGTGAGTCCGGTGAGGCCCGTTCCCGAAAGGTTGATGTCGCTGGAAAGATTGATGCTTGCCGAAGGAATCTGGCTGGTGAAGTTGTCGTTTGCGACACCGTTCACGACAGGGAAGTATCCACTCGTTTGCCAAGTGATCGCCAGCTTCGCAAAATCGTCGGCGTCTGCCAGCGTAAACGCACCGTCGGTTTTTGTGAGGTTCGAGGCAAAGTGCCACTGGTGCGATTCGTCGATAGTGATGAGGTTTTCGCTCAGTCCGCCGCCCAGGCGAATGACCTGGCCATAGCTGTACACGTCATCGATATTGACCGGGTTGCCGGGACGCTTATACTGCCATTTCGTCGTTTCGCCCATTTTGACGCCCGCATCGCTTCCGCTGCCGGCGGCAAAAATCAGCGAGTTAAAGTTCTCGTAGACCAGCTGCGCGGTGTGGTCGTTTTCCGCGAATCTGGCGTCCGACAGGTCGGTGATACCGCTGAACTTGACGACGCCGAGCCACGACGACCCAACGACTCCGGCAAAGCCGCCGTTTGTGCCGCCGATGGTAGCGCCGCTGGCGGTTTTGACCTTCAGGCCACGCACTTCTAGAACGTTGTTTGTGCCCACGACACCCACGGCGCCGCCGTACTTGCCATTATTACTGGCGTAGCCCGAGGTTGCACACGTCACCGTTACATCGCCGATGACCACGGCGGACACGTTGTCGCTCCCGCCGCCTTCACCAAGGTAGCCTACCAGGCCGCCCGCATACGCGAGCTTGCCGTTAGAGCCCACGCCAAACGACACCTCAGCGCCACCCTTCACCGTGAACGCGTGCAGTGCGTCACCGTATTTCTGGCCCCACAGCTTGCCCACCAAGCCGCCGTAGTTCCCGCGCACGCCGTTGTTGTTGCTGTTGTCCGCGCCGTTTTGCAGCGTGCTTTTATACAATCCGCCGTTTACGGTCACATCGCCGTTCGAGATGTCGAGCACGCCGAACAGGCCACCGACAGAGGGGGCGGCGGTCGTGTTGGCCACACTGAGCGCCACGCCCTCGCCAAAATCGAAGGTGCCATTCTCGATAGTGAAATCGCTGGCAAACGAGGCGTCACCGATAAGGCCGCCGGCATACGTACCGGCTGATGACGACCCAACCGAGTGCGCTGGCTTGATACTGATATCCTTGCCCGAGGCATCTTTTCCGCTGTTGTCCGTATCTACGGCAAGCGTAAGCCTGGTCGCCTTACCGATAAGGCCGCCCGCCGCATTATTACCCGCGACGCTCAGTGCCGAAACATCGACATTCGAAGCAAGGGTGACGGCAGCCCCCTCGCCTGCCTCGCCAATAAGGCCGCCGGCATTGGCACCAGCGCCCGTAGCATCGATGGTGGGGGTGCCGTTGAAGCTCTTCGGCAGGCCATTCAGCCCCGCGATCGTAAGAGATGCGCCTGCAGTAAGGGTGTTCGCGAGTAGGCCCAGATTGCCCGTGGACGATTGCATGCCAATCGCCAGGGGGCTATTCGCGCTTGTCGAATACGTGGCGTCAAGCGTGAGCTCGCCCGTAACCTCACCCACGAGCGGCGAAGTGAGCTTGACGACGCTCGTATCGCCGCTCTCGGGCTTGTCTACGGTAATGGCAGCGCTGAGCGTCTTGCCCGCGCCCGTGACCTTTGCGGCCACGATGGGCTGAGCATCGGTGCCCTTCCAGGTGAGCTTTACGGTGCCGTTGTTATCGTTGAGCTCGATGTTGTTGAAGAGCGTCTTGCTGGCGGTAAGGGACCTGCCGCCCAGGTCGAGCGTACCCTTGAAGGGGTAGGCATCGCTGCCGAACCCCTGGAACGCGAGATTGCCCAGGTCGCCCACGGCCTGCGCGCTGCACACGTCGAAATCGACGCCGCTCAAGCCGGTCTTGGAGATGCTCGCGTTCTGGTAGATGGCGGGGTCGGTGTTGGAGATGGCGATAAGGTCGGCGTTGGATCCGAAGGTGATGGCCGTGACCTCGCCAGCGTCGTTCACGGTGACCTTGCCGTCGACCAGCGCGTCATCAAGCTCACCAGCGGTCTTGATGGCGGGGTCGGTGCTAGCCTGCGCAGCCGCATCTGTGTCCGCGTCATCCGCCTGATCTTCGTCGGCGGCGCCCTCATCGGCAGCCGCATCGTCTTGGGATGCGTCGCCCTCCGTTGGGGTATCGCCGTTAGTGGTTCCATCGGTCGTGGAGTCCTGCGATTCGCCAGCGTTGGTAGAACCGTCGCCGCCCTCGGTGGCGCCCGCGTCGGCGCCCGGAGTCGTCGCGGCATCATCAGATGCAGCCTGGTCAGTATCTTGCAGCGCGGTAGCCACAGCATCCTGTACGGAGCGCGCCGTGTTGCCCGCGGCGCGCGCGGCGGAGACGGACGCCTCCATAACGGCGTCGAGCTCTTGCGCGAACACCTCTGTGGAAGGCGCGAGCGCCTGGAAAATCATGATCGCAGTCAGGCATGCGGTTGTTATGCGCTTTGCCGTTCTCATCTGGTCCTACCTCGTTCTATCTCATGCCCCGCATGGGGTCTCAAAATCTATGCTTGCGGATCGCTTCGGCTAGTTCTGTGCGGCCGAACACGTAACGCCAATGGCTTCCCAGCTGGTCGGCTTCGAATCGCCCTTCCGGTAAAAGGTGATGATTTCCGAGCCAGGAGATGCATCGTATGTGATCGAGTTGCCGCTGACGGCTGCTTGCCCATTACCGTTCTTGTGATTCGCCTCAAAGAACGGATCGAGCTCGACCCCGTCCCCCCACGTGAGCTTTACCTTAGTCGTAACGCCCGTAACCGTCACGCGATAGTTGTAGGCATCAAAAGCGTTGATGCCCAAGTTCTTATCGGTATCCGAGTTCTTGTCGACCCACTCGCCCGAAACGCCCGAAGCCGTCACCTCTGCACGTTCGGAAGGCGCAATCTTGGCGGCGAGCCATTTAAGGTTGGTGCCAGGGCTATTGGAGCCGACCCGGGCTTTAACGGTGAAGGATGCTTTGTTGAGGTCCGCCTTGGAAAACGTAACCTTATAGGTATACATGGTTGCCTTGTTGGCAGGGAAGGAAAGGTCGACCGTGCCGCCCGCCGCCAGCGTGGGCTTACCGTTAACACTCCAAGTGCCCGTCGTTCCCGTCGCCTCCACGCTCAGCGTCGCGTTAACGTCCTTGTCGTTGACCTTGTTCTTGTCGCCCAGCAGATGGTTGTAAATGCGAAAGGTAAAAGAGCAGTTTTCCCCACTCGTGTCGGCGATGACGCTTCGGACGGCAATACCCTCGTCATTCAGCGTCTCATTCGTGTAGCCCGTAAGCATGTCCGAGGCAAACAGCGCCTGCGACGTGCCCGAGACAGCGACCGACTTAAGAAAGTCACCCGCCAAAAAGGCCGTGTAGGTAAGGTAGGTACCCGCCACAATCGCGACGGCGCATAGCAGCACCGCAACCGCCCATAGACGCTTGCGCACTTTAGAAGTAGGGGTCGCCGACTCCGCGCAGCAAGACTCTGCCTTAGAATCATCAACCTGTGCAAAGTGCTTGCCAGCAGGCCTTGCGATTTCATTTTGCTCTTTCTTGTCTTTTCGCATCTGGCACCCCTCCCTTCCTACTTATTAGTTATTAGTGCCGCTCATGCCGCGAGCAATTAGGTAGACCATGTCGGTCTCTTTGACGTTGGAGACCGTCTTTCCGTTTACGGTCACAACACCCGGATTCCACGTGCACTCGATGATGAAGTTCGTGGCGGCGTTGGCCGTGTTGCCATTCCAGCCATCGAGCCCACTCCCCGCGAACTTTTGATACCGATACAGCGGACGGGCGTTTTTCTGGACTTTCGCGTACGAGCCGTACGTCGGGTCGTTTGCCTCAAGCTCTTTAGCCAACGCACTTGTCCTGTCCGCGGAGTTGATAAAATGGAACTCAATCGGGGCGCCCTTCTTGCTCCACGAATACGGCTGATTGAGCCCGTCGAGGCCGACCACAGTGCCGCTCGTATTACTCGGATCGTTGACCGTTACTCGGTAGACGTTGATCGTCAGCCCCGTGATATTCGTTGTGTTGGCAACCTGCAGCTCAAACGCTTGACCGCCGGCAGCGGGATCGCCATTGTCGCTCTGCACACAAAACGCGCGACGAACGGTCACGGTACCGTTGGAGTTTTTCACATCACCGCGCGACTCGTCATACGAAATCTCGATGGGCTCAATGCTTGTCTGGTTGGGACCCATGATCTTGAGCTGCGCGGGCGTTTGAATCTTGCCCACCGTAGACAGACTTTTGCTGCCCACAAACCACGAGAGCGATAAGCCGATGATAAGAGCGATTGCCGCCAGCAATATCAGGACCGCAAGGGCCTGTGCGCGGTGGCTTTCTATCCAATTGCGGGCATCGCCGAGGCGCGTTTGCATGGTGCTCATGAGCTCACGCCCTCCTGAGCGCTAATTCTAAGTTGGATGTATTTGACCTTATTGCCGATCTGCTCGTCGGCATTGTTGTACAGCGCCGAGCAGATGGCGGTGTCGCTGAAGGACATGTCAGCCGAAACCGCAGGAGCGTTGGAGGCTTCCACACTACTTGCCGTGCCGTAAAAGTAGTTCGCTTTATGCGCGTTCATATCTGCCTGCAGAGCGCCGTAGTCAGACTTTGCGTCGCCCGCCGCCGCAAACAGATTCTTGTAGTAATTCGTATTGCCGGTAAGGATGAAGTTCTGGAAGTACTCCGGCCACACCCAGTACAGATTGATGGTGACGGGCTGGTTCGTTGGCTTGGTCATATCGCCGTTTTCGCAAAATTCGCTCTTGCGAATCTCGATCTTGCTATCAACCACGCAGCCCGAGCAATACCCGTTCTGGTCGCAGCTCGTAAAGAACAGCAAGTGGCCTTTGATCAAGCCAAGGAGCGCCTCCGCCTCGGGCGCCAGCGTTCCTCCGTCCCCAACAACGCCAACAATGTTCGTGACCTTAAGCACGCGCGACAAGTTGATCGTGACCCCGTCCAGGTCATCCACCAGCGGCTTCACCGTAAATGTAATCTTGCCGCGAGCACCCGGGTACAGAGAGCCCGCGGTCTCGTTGTTCAGGTTGGAGCCGAGCGTTACCGTCATGGCGTCGGTCGTATCGAGCTTCGCAATGTTTTGCTTTTCGGCGTCCGTGCGCTCGTAATAGCCCACGTGTGCGCCGGACTCACCCTCGCCCGCGGCGGTCAGCGTGTACCGATCCGCCTTCGCCGCGATCGTGCTCCCGGTGGCGCTCACTCGGTTATTCGCGGCAAACCAGGCCAGGCACGCAAAGATGGCAACGATGGCGGCCAGCACAAACAGACCGCTCACCAGGAAATCCTTCCAGAAATCCTTGAGGGTCCGCACGTGCTCGTCGGCAGCTTGACGGTACTCGGCCGCCGTCTTGTGCTGCTGGAGCTCGCTATGTCGGTCCATGCCACTCATCGCTTACGTTTGCCCTGCTTGCGGGCTTGCCATCCTTTTCCGCTCGGTCGCGTTTATCCGTTGTTCGCAGGTAGAGAATTCAGGCAGAATACAACACCGTACGATAAGGTAAAAGAATAGCATTGACCTGCGGTTCGCTCCACAACGCAAGCCTTAATGATGTCTTAAAAGTCAAACCCTTGGTGCAAGCGGTCAGGTTACTTCGCGCCAACATGGTGCAAACAAACCTGACCCCCTTGCACCAATCCGCAGCACCGGGCAGCGGACACACGGCGTGCCGCCCCTTAACACCCCAACGCGCGCACGGGTATCACGTAGATACCGTCCTCGACCTCGCGGGCGTACTCACCCACCCCCACAATCACGGCCATAAACTCCGGTTCGCGTGTGCGTGAACGAGGATTTCCACAGACCTTCTTGCGAACGCGCCTGAGGCTCTCAACGCCGGCGCTCACTTTATCTTCACTTACCTTAATCTCAAAGGCGGCCCACCGTCCGTCGGCTAGCTGCACGATAGCATCGCACTCAAGGCCCGAATCGTCGCGATAATAGCGCACGGGCGTGCTATCCAGCAGGTCGAGCGAACGTGCGTAGACCGAAAGGTCGCGTATGACCAAATTCTCAAACACCAGACCAAATGTCTGCCAGTCGGCAAGCAGCGCCTGCGAGGACATACCTAGCAAGGCGCAAGCAAGGCTCGGATCTGCCAGATAGCGCTTGGGCTTGACGGTAAAGCGCCGTTTGTCGCGCGCGGCGGGAACCCAACCGGGGACCTCCTCGAGAATGAACATGCCTTTGAGGGCATCCAGGTACCTGCGCACCTTGGTCTCATCGGCAAACGCTGCGGGTTCCTCCTCGGCACCGAACATATCCATAAGAATCGTTTTATACGTGGTTGCCTGTCCCAGATTGCGCGCGATCGATGCGGAGACTCGACGAGCAATATCGAGGTCGAGACCGACCGCCGGGAAGCTGCTCGAAAACGTGGTGTTGAGATATTCGCGGGCGATGAGCTGGGCGTCAGCCGAAACCATATCGATCGCCTCGGGCCAGCCGCCGCGGCAAGCGGCTTCGACAAGCCCCGGTGTATCGCCATCGCACCGGCAGGGCTCAAAACGATGCTCAAACAAGCCCGCCAGGCTCACCTTGCCGTTGGACTCACCTGTCTCGGCAAGCGTCATGGGGTGCATGCGGACGCGGCCGATGCGGCCAGCTCCACTATGCGCGGGCGCCTCCGCCTTTGAGCCAAACGCGGGCGTGGCGGAACCCGTGAGGATATAGGCGCCGCGCGTACCCCGGGTGCGGTCAACCTCGTGTCTAACGTAGTCCCAAATCTGGGGAACGCGCTGCCACTCATCGATAATATGCGGACGGTCTCCCAGCAACATCATCGCTGGGTCGGCACGCGCGAGGTCGAGATTCTCGTCGACATACGAGGCGGACGCCCCGTGCTCGAGCGCGGCCCACGTCTTGCCGCACCACTTGGTGCCCGCAATCTCGACCGCGCCAAAGACACGAAGGTAGCGCTCGATTTTCGCATCCACGATACGTGGGATGTATCCGTCCCGATGTGGCCTCTCACCTGCCATGAGCCACCTCCGCAGATTTCCAGTTCCTGCTTTCTGATTCTTCTATACCACTGTAGCAAATTCGGATTTTCGGGTGGTTGCGATTCGGATTTTCGTGTTCATATAATTCGGATTTTCTGGTGCATGAGATTCGGATTTTCTGAACCCGCTGGTCAGAGGCACTCTTATCGACAAAAAGGCGGGGAGCACCGATACGTCACTCCCCGCCCACTCAATACGCGATAGTTTTCTTGCTTAGAGCTCGTTGGCCGCGTGATACGCCGTGCGAATGGCGCTCGCGATGTCGGCGGTGCGCTCGCCCGAGCAGTCACCCACGTAGGTCACGGGTACCGTCACGCCGTCCAGGTCAAACGCGTTGGCCTTGGAGCCCACGGCCATCACCACGTAATCGCAGGCGATCTTCACCGGCTCCTCGGCGCCGTCCTCGGTGGTGCGAATGGCCTCCACGCCCTCGTCGGTAATGGCGGTCAGGCGGGTCTTCACGTGCTGCTCCACGTTGTGCTCTGCAAAGTCGCTCATGATCAGCGGCAGAATGGTCTCGGACTCGCCCGCGGCAATCTTGTCGAGCATCTCCACGATCGCCACCTCGCAGCCGTGCTGCAGCAGGTACTCGGCAGTCTCGGTGCCCACCAGGCCACCGCCAATGACGGCGACGCGGTCGCTGAGCTCCACCTTGCCGGCCAGCACGTCCCAGCTCGAGACGACCTTCTCCGAGTCGGCACCCGGAACGGGGATGACCACGTCGTGCGCGCCCACGGCCACAATCGCGGCGTCGGCGGCGTTGAGGTCCTCAGCGGTAGCGGCATGGTTGAGCTCAACCTTCACGCCCAGGCCGGGCAGAATCTTCTCGTAATACTCGACCGAGCGCATGATCTCGTCCTTGCGCGGAGGCGCGGCCGCCAGCACAATCTGGCCGCCCAGATGATCGCTCGCCTCGTAGACGGTCACGTCGTAGCCGCGCTTGGCCGCCACGCGCGCGGCCTCCAGGCCGGCAATACCGCCGCCCACCACGGCGATCTTCTTGTCGCCCTCGCCCGGCTTGATGGCGATGGTCGCCTCGTCGCCGTTCTCGGCATTAAGCACGCACGAGATGTACTTGCGGTTTTGAATCGCGTCGACACAGCCCTTATTGCAGTTGAGGCACTCGCGAATGGGCTCGCCCGTGGCGGCCTTCAGCGCAATGTCGGGGTCGCACATGAGCGAGCGGCCATAGGCGACGATGTCGGCCGCGCCGTCTTCCAGAATCTTCTCGCCGGCCTCGACCGAGACCACGCGGCCGACGGTTGCCACCGGCACGGAGACCAGGGCCTTGACGCGCTCGGCCACGGGTAGCGTCCAGTTGTAGGGCATGGCGCCCATGGGCGGAATGGTGTCGCCCATGTTGCCGGTGTGATTTGCCTGTGCCACCTGAATCATGTCGATGCCCGCACCCTCGAGCAGCTTGGCAAATTCGCAGGCCTCGTCGGGCTGCAGGCCGCCCTTGCCGCGCGGCGTGCCGTCGGGGTTCTCCATGATCACGGGGAGCTTGTACTCCACCATCAGCTGCGGCGCGGCCTCCTTAATGGCAGCGACGACCTCCAGCGCATAGCGGACGCGGTTCTCGAACGAGCCGCCGTACTCGTCGGTGCGCTGGTTGAGGATGGCCGAGCACAGCGAACCCACCAGGCGGTCGCCGTGGACCTCGATGGCATCGATCCCGGCCTGCTGCGCGCGAGCGGCCGAGGCGGCGATAGCCTCCTTAATCTGGGTGAGCTGCTCTACACTCGCCTCGTTCACAAAGTGCTGCATGTCGTGGTGCAGCTTGGCGTATGCCTGCTTGCGGATCTCGTTGGACTCGGCCATCTTGGCGGCAAAGGTCTCCTCGTCACCGGCGGCCTTGGCTTCCTGCGCGGCCTTGGCGGCGGCCATGGATCCCATGACCATGCGGCCGACGCCGGGCACGTCGTACTCGGGGTGGAACAGCTGCAGCGCGACCTTGGCACCGTGCTTGTGGACGGCGTCGGCCAGCGCCTTAAACGTGGGGATCTGGGCGTCGGTCGCCAGCTTGGGCGTGGGGCTTGCGGTCATAACGGGAGCGACGTCGCCGATGACGATGTAGCTCACGCCGCCACGGGCCAGGCGCTCGTAAAAAGCCAGGCTGCGCTCGCCAATGGAGCCGTCGCGCTCCTCGTAGCCGGTGGTCAGCGGCGGGAACATAATGCGGTTCTTGAGCTCAAGGGGGCCAACCGTAATGGGCTGGAGCAGTTTGGATGCAGGTGCGGTCATGGACATTCCTCTCTTGTAGGCGCGGCGGCGATGGTGCCGCGTAGTTGTCTAGAGGATATGGCATGGGGGTACGGCGGCACAACGAAAATCGGCGAATATCAGGTGACGGCAGGTGGATGGGGCGGGACGGCCCGTCGGTTTGTCTCAATCTGTAACAGTTACTCGGCAAAAACCGGGTCTTACTGTTACAGATCAAGACAAACGGGAGCGGTCCGTCGGAAAATCTCGATCTGTAACACTTACAGACCAAAAACGACCCTAGATATTACAAATCGAGACGAACAAATTCGGTCCGACCAAACATCTCAATCTGTAACATCTAGGCCCACTTTTGGCCCCTACCCGTTACAGATCGGGACAACGGGAACCGTCCCAACAAAATGTCTCGATCTGTAACATCCATCGGCCAAAAACGACCCCAGGTGTTACAGATCAAGACAAACCAAACCCGCCTGCTAGAAAATCTCAATCTGTAACAACAACTCGGCAAAATCCGTCCCTCGTGTTACAGATTTAGACAAACAAAGATCGTCCTGCCGAAACATCTCGATCTGTAACACCTAGCCGCCCAAATCGGGTCCAGATGTTACAGATCGAGATTTTGTTTGGGAAGTTGAGAACTGGGTCGATAACATTGATCCGCAATAACAAAAAAACTCGCCGGCTAGGCCGACGAGCTGCAAGTTCTTGGTCGCGGGGGCAGGATTTGAACCTACGACCTCCGGGTTATGAGCCCGGCGAGCTACCAGACTGCTCCACCCCGCAATGTCTGGGCGCCTCATGTGCGCAAGAAAGAATATTACGCGGGAGTTCGGTAAACGGCAAGGAAAATCTCGTAGAGCATAATTCCTTCATATTTAAACCCCTCAGCCCATATCACTGTAACCGAATCGCAGCCGAGCGCCGTCGACGGCGCGTATACAATGGTGCGCGTCCTTTTACACCGACACTGGGAGTAGACATGCTGCTCGCTATCGATATGGGAAACACGCAGACGGCCATGGGCCTGTTTGACGGAGACGAGCTGGTGCAGTCGTGGCGCATGCCCACCGACCGCTCCTATACCGCCGACGAGATCCATGTGCGCCTGATGGGTTTCTTTAAGATGTACGGCCTTTCGCTCGACGCGGTCGACGCGATCGCCTTTGCCGGCGTGGTGCCGCAGCTCTCGCGCGAATGGCACGCCGTAGCCGACCGCATTGCCGCGGACGCCATCGTCATTGGGCCGCAGACGGCCGCCGTGACCAAGCTGCGTGCGGCGCGCCCCCAGGCTGTGGGCGCCGACCGCGTCGCCAACGCCGTTGCGGCCGAAACTTTCTACGGCGCGCCGGCAATCGTGGTGGACTTTGGCACCGCGACCAATATCGACGTCATCGATGAGGACGGTTATTACATTGGCGGAGCGATCGCGCCGGGCATCCGCATCTCCATGGACGCGCTTGCCGCCCGTGCCGCCAAGCTCGCCAGCGTTCCGCTCGAGGCGCCGGAGCACGCCATCGGCCGCGATACCGAGGAGTGCATCAAGGTCGGCGCCGTGATGGGCGCCGCCGCCATGGCCGAGGGCCTGGTCGCGCGCATGAAGCGCGAGCTGGGCCGCGAGGATGCCACCGTTATCGCCACGGGCGGTCTCGCCGGCATCGTCGCCGATTCGACCGATGCCTTCGACGTGGTCGACGGGCAGCTCACCATCAAGGGCATCTGCGAAATCTACCGCCGCATGCAGGAGCTGGGGTAAGACAGGGGCATAAGTCGAGCACGTCCAATGCCCCAGCCCCCGCAAACGTTCGCCAAGCCTATTCCTCAAAATTGAAAAATTTTCAATTTTGAGGAATAGAGGCTCCTCGAATACGCCCAGCACAGCGATATCGTGCATATTTCCTATTCCTCAAAAACGAAAATTTTTCAATTTTGAGGAATAGGACCGACGCGGCCATTCTCTCGGGTCACACAGAAGCCCTCCCCGGTGCAGGCCGAAGAGGGCTTCGTTGTCATCGTTATCTTTGAGCGCTGGCGCCCCGCGTTACAGCCCGCGAATCCGTACGGCCTCGGGAGGAAACTCCTGCTCGCCGGCATCGGTCTTGATAGTCGCGCGGCCCCAGATGTCCAGGCCCGCAAACACGCCGACCGCAAGCGGCAGGCCGTTGGGCGACACCGCCGCAACTTGGCGGCCCAGCAGCGGCACCATATCGAAATACTCGCCCAGCACGGGGGCCAGCGGACCTGCGGCGCCCTGCGGCGTGTTGGCAACAGCCGCCCAGGCGTCCACGCGGGTCAGCACGGCGGCAGCCAACTCCTCGACCAGCGCTTCGTCGGCCGCATCCACACCGAGCTCGCTCAGCGCCGAACGTTCAATATCCACCGTCACGGCACCGAACATGCCCGCAGCACCGGCGCCGCCGTTGACGGCGACGCGCGCGAACGACGTCTCGAACGCGGGCGCGCCGCACACGATATTGCTCGGCCACTCAATGCCCACCTTGCCGGCAAGGCCCAGACCCGGCGTCGACGCCGTGCCCACAAGCGCGTCCATCATGCCCATCGCCGTCACAAACGGCAGGCCATGGAAGGCATGCATATTCACATCCGGGCGCATGACCAGCGAAAACGTCAACGACGCCTCGCCCGCGCTCCAAGCGCACCAGCCCGCGGACGCACCCTCGCGACCCGCGTCGCGCGCGGCGTCAAGCTCGGTACCGACGGCTACAGCATTCATCTCAATCATCTACATACGCCCCAATTCGCCCACGATATGGCCCACACGTTCCTCGGGCTCCTTGACCTCGACACCGTTGTAGCGGAAGAACCGCGCCGGGTCGTGCATCAGGTCCTCGAGCGGCACCAGCACAAAGTCGCGCTCGCCGATCAGCGGATGCGGCAGGCGCAGCTTTTTGCCGCCGTGGGTCTCGCCATCCATCCACAGCAGGTCCAGGTCGATGGTGCGCGGGCCGTTGGCCTTGGTCTTCTTGGAGCGGTCGCGCCCCAGCTCGGCCTCGATCTTCATAAGCTCGTCGAGCAGCACCAGCGGCGCCAGCTCGGTCTTGATCTCGATGACGGCGTTGGCGAATGCGTCCTGGCGCGTCTCGTAGGCCGGCTCGCTCTCGTAGATGCGCGAGCAGTTGGACACGCAGGTGAGCGGAATCTCGGCGATCATGTCGCGTGCGGCGCGGATGTTATCGCAACGATGCCCCAGGTTGGAGCCCACGGCCACAAACGCACGGCGCGGCTGCGGCTTGGCGACAGCCCAGTAACCGTTCAGGAACTGCGCAAAGCCGGTGACGTCGTGCACGCGCACGATGTTGGCACCGGCCTGGATAGCGCCCAGGCACACGCCAAACGTGGCGGCATCGCGCGCAGCGGCCTCGGTCACGCCCGAAACGGCGCCCACAAAACGCTTGCGCGACACGGCGCACATGAGCGGGTAGCCCAGCGACGCCATCTTGGCGGTCTCGCGCTGGATGACGATATCCTCGTTGGCCGTCTTGCCAAAGCCCGGACCGGGATCGATGCAGATGCGGTCGCGCGACACGCCGGCATGGATGAGCGTGCGGGCCTGGTCGGACAGAAAGCCCATGACACGGCGCATGATGGGCGCCGAATCGGGCAGGGTAAAGCGGCGGAGCTGAGAGGTGGGCACGTAGGCCTCCTCGCGGCGGGCGCTGCGGCGCATCATGGCTGCCAGGCGGTCATTGGGCTCCGGCGCGGGCTCAGGGGTCGCGGCGGCCTCGGAGACAGGGGCGGCCTCTTCGGCGGCCGGTGCCTCCTGCTTCTGCTCGTCCGCGGGCTCGGGCGCGGGCTCCGGATCGCCAAACGGCAACGAGGGCTGCACCACGCCGCCCGGCAGCTTGGCCTCCGTCTTGGGCTCGCCCAGCAACTTGCCACGGCGACGGCGGGCAGGCTTCTCGGCCTCGCGCGCAGCCTCCGCGGCCGCCTCGCGTGCCTTCTCGGCAACAAACGCCGCAGCAGAGGTATCGAGCTGCACCGTTGCATGCGTGCGCGTGGGCGCCGCGACCTCGCCGGCGTGCATCACGATGACACCGCAGGTGCTCGTCGCGACAAATTCGACCATCTTGGGGTCGGTGAAGCCCGTCACGTCGTTGACGATCGAGGCGCCGCAGCGCACGGCCGCCTTGGCAACCGCCACGTGGCGCGTGTCGATCGAGACGATGGCACCCTCTTTGGCCAGCGCGCGTACCACGGGCAGCACGCGGCGAGCCTCCTCGTCGGGGTTGACCGGGGTAAAGCCAGGACGCGTGGACTCGCCGCCCACGTCGATGATGTCGGCGCCGGCGTCGAGCATCGCCAGGCCGTACTCGATGGCGGCATCCGGGTCGAAGTGCTCCCCGCCGTCACTAAACGAATCGGGCGTCACGTTGAGGACGCCCATGATGCGCGGGCGGTCAAAGCTGAGCTCGTACTTTCCGCACCGCCATGTCTTGCTATCGTTCGCCATGAACATCCTCCTAAAATGCCCGCGCCGCCGCGCTCGGGCGCAGGCGGCGGGGTTGCTTTGCAATCAGTCTTTCTATTGTATCCGCGCACACGGGCTAGAACGCAAACGCGGCCGCGATGTCGCAAGAAATCAGCAGGTCAGCATTTGCATCCTGATCGGTGGGAGCAAGATTGCAAATGGCCAGCGTATCGCCGGTAAAGTAGCGCGTAAGGCCCGCCGCCGGATACACCACGAGCGAGGTCCCGCCCACAATGAGGGCATCGGCCGCGGCAATGGCGGCGACGGCGCCGGTCAGCACACGCTCATCGAGCGGCTCCTCGTAGAGCACCACATCGGGCTTAATGCGCCCGCCGCACGCAGGGCACACGGGCACACCCGCGGCGTCCTCGTGCTCGCGCGAGCAAATCCACTCGGCGCTATAGACCGCGCCGCACGACTGGCAAATGTTTCGATGGACCGATCCGTGCAGCTCAAACACACGCTGCGAGCCGGCCATCTGATGCAGGCCGTCGATATTTTGCGTCACCACGGCATTTAGCTTTCCGGCGCGCTCCAGCTCGGCCAGCTTGGTGTGGCAGCGGTTGGGCTTGGCGCCAAGCGCGATCATCTTGGTGCGGTAGAAGTCGAAGAACTCGGCCGGATGCGCCTCATAAAAGCTATGCGAGAGCATGGTCTCGGGCGGATAGGCAAACTGCTGGTGATACAGGCCGTCCACGCTGCGGAAATCGGGGATGCCACTCGCCGTGGAAACACCCGCGCCGCCAAAGAAGACCACGCGCTTGTGGGTGCCGAACAGCTCTTCCAGCGCGGCGGAGGCCTGCTTGGGATCCGTTATTGCCTGCGTCATATGAGTCCTCCGTCCTTGTTGGTCGGATGGCGGCGGGCGCTTGCCCGGCGCGCAGCCTTTGGATCGACACGCGCGGAGCCCACCACCGCCCCTGTTGCGCTAATCTTAAGCCTGCCAACCCCGTCGAAAGGACACCATGCCTCAGACTTACACTTTCGCCTCGTGGAACGTCAACGGCCTGCGCGCCGTGCTCAAAAAGGACCCGAGCTTTATCCAAATCGCGCAAGAACTCGATGTCGATATCTTGGCGCTGCAGGAGACCAAGCTGCAGGAGGGCCAGGTCGATATTGACCTGGCCGGCTATCACCAAACCTGGAGCTACGCCGAGCGTAAAGGCTATTCGGGCACCGCAGTCTTTAGCCGCCAGGAACCGCTGCGCGTGCTACGCGCCGACGCACTGCTACCCTACGCCAGCGAGGGCGAGGCGGCCGAGCTCGTCGCCCAAGCCACAACCGAGGGCCGCGTCTGCGCGCTCGAGTTCGACAGGTTTTGGTTTGTGGATGTCTACACGCCTAACGCCCAAAATGAGCTCGCGCGCATCGATGTACGCATGGCCTGGGACGATGCCTATCGCGGCTTTTTGAGCGCGCTTGAGCGCGAGACCGGCAAGCCCGTTGTGACCTGCGGCGACTTTAACGTGGCGCACGAGGAGATCGACCTTAAGAACCCCAAGTCCAACCGCGGCAACGCCGGTTTTTCGGACGAGGAGCGCGGCAAGTTTACCGAGCTGCTCAACGCCGGGTTTACCGATACCTGGCGCGCGGCAAACCCCGACGTCGAGGGCGTCTACAGCTGGTGGAGCTACCGCTTTAATGCCCGTAAGAACAACGCCGGCTGGCGCATCGATTACTTCCTGGTAAGTGATTCAATCGCCGCCGACGTTCGCGACACCGGTATCCGTGGCGACATCTTTGGCAGCGACCACTGTCCCGTCACCCTCACCCTAGAGTTCTAGCCCCAACTGACCCCCTGGGGACGGAGGAAAAGGGATCATCTGACCTCGTCCCCCTATAAGTTGCGGTGGAATAGTTCCTGCTTCGGCCCCAAACAGCCAAAAAAGAGAACTATTCCACCGCAAGTTCGTAAGGGAACGCAACCAGCCCTACAGTCCGTATTTCACGACGACGCGGTTGATCCGTCGACACCAGGGCCTGTACAGGGCGGCTGAGAACACGCAGGTCGCGAGGCCGTGTGTGATATCGAACGGCACTGCCGTGGCAAGACGCGCCACGGCGCCCGCCCACGTGAGCGGCTGCACAAAACCGATGATGTCGTAGGCGTTGATTACCACGCCGTAGAGCAGGCCCGATGCAAAGCCGTACGCCATCAGCGCCGGCATGCGCACGGTTCCATCCGCACGGTCGAACGCGCCCGCATGCGCCAGCGCGCCGCCAACATAGCCAACCAGGCCCCAGGCATACATCTGCCATGGCGTCCACATGCCCTGTCCAAAAAAGAAGTTGCTGGTCAGCGCCGCCAGCGCACCAACCATAAAGCCGTTACGACGACCGAGCGTCGCCCCGGCGATAATGGCGATGGCGCTCACGGGTTTAAAGTCGGGAATGGGGCCAAACAAGATGCGCCCCGCCGCGGCCAACGCCGCCAACACCAGCGTTGGCATAATCTGTCGCAGGCCCGGGCGCGACGCCTCGTAGCCCGCAAAGAACAGCGCGAGCACCAGCGCCACCACGACAAGCATGGCAAGCGCCGCCTGCTCAATGCCCGCCAGCAACGCCGCGGCCATTACCGCCGGCACCGCCGCCAGCAGCAGGATCTCCAGTTTTGCTAGTAGGCGCGAAGCGCGATGATCCGCCATCCCATCACGCCCTATAAAACACGTTGTCGGCAAAGAAGTCGGCCGGCGGCTCCATGCAGGCAATCTCACCGTCGAACATCATGGCAATGTCATCGGCAACCTGCTCGGCAAAATCCAGATCGTGCGTGGCCATGATGACGGTACCGCCAGCCTTTGCATGGTCACGCAGGGCGCGGGCGATGATGCGGCGGCTGGCCAGGTCCAAGCCCTTGGTGGGCTCATCGAGCAATAGCAGTTCGGGGCCAATCAGCAGCAGTTTTGCCAATGCGAGCAGTTGACGCTGTCCGCCCGAAAGATCGTACGGGTGGCGTCCATCCAAGCCCGACAGCCCCAGGCTCGCCGCGCGCTCCCGCGCGACAGCCTCGTCATATCCGCAGGTCGAAGCCCATTCCATCAGCTCGCCGCACACCGTCTCGGCAACCAGCAACGCCTTGGGGTTCTGAGGCAGCAGCGCCGCCGAGGCCGCCCCGCGCTCCATATGCCCACGCTGCAACTTGACCGTCTTGGCCAGCACCGAAAGCATTGTCGACTTGCCGCAGCCGTTACCGCCCACAACCGCATGCACCGCGCCAGCCGAAAACGCCGCATCGAGTCCACGCAGCACCCAGCCGCCCGCGCGATCGTAGCGAAACCAGCCCTCGCGAATAGCTGCCGCCGCACTCGTCGCCGCCACCTGCGCGGGCCAGCAAGAGTCCAAAGCCAAAAGTCCCTCGCGACTACCCAAACTCGCTAGGTCAACCACCTCGCACACGCGTCCGCCCTCAATCCGGTACGCGCACGTCGCGTATTCGAGCATTGGGCGCGGCTGATGCGTCGCCACAACAACCGTGCAGCCCAACTCGCGATTCACACGAAACAGCGCGTGCAGGAAATTCTTCTCCGCAACCGGATCAAGCTGAGACGTGGGCTCGTCGAGCAGCAGCACGCGCGGGCGCAACGCCAGCACAGCTGCCAGCGACAGCAGCTGTTTGCGTCCACCCGAAAGCGTATCGGTATCGCGGTGGAGCCAATCCTCCAACCCAAAGAAATAGCTGGTCTCGGCCACGCGACGGCGCATCTCGTCGCGCGACATGCCTAAGTTTTCCAGACCAAACGCCATCTCGTGCCACACGGTTTCGCACACGATCTGGTTCTCGGGGTCCTGAAACACATAGCCCACGCGCTCCGCGGACGCCCGAACATCCATGTCGGCAACGCTCTCGCCCAGCACGCGCAGCTCGCCAGCGCATTCACCCGTCGGCGAAATCTCGGGCTTGAGCAACGAGAGCAACGTCGACTTACCCGACCCAGTACCACCAACAAGCAACGCAAACGCCCCTTGGGGAACAGACCAGTCGAGCCCGTCGAGCACCGGCGCCTCGGCCCCGGGGTAGGCAAAGCGCAGACCCCGCACTTCAATCGCCGGCGTATCCGAGCCGCACGCCATGCCCGCCATCATGCTTCCGTCCAACCGAGCCATCAGCCAAACCTCTTCTCGTCAATCGCGTGCAGCACACAGGGCAGCGCCATCCAGGCCGCATATACGACATAGCCCAGCCACGGCGCCGGCGCCGATAGCTGCGGGTAAAACGAATACTGCGTTGTCGCGGTCCATGCCACCGCCACCGCGGCGGCACCAAACAGCGCAAGCCCCACCAGCGCGGCAACATCGCCGCGCCCCAGCCGATACCGCGCGTACGTCGTGCGACGCGTCGCGGCGCCCCACCCACGGGAGCGCATGGCGTCGGCGCGCTCCAGCGAATCCTCCATGCCCCAGCCCATCAACACACTCGATGCGCGCAAACGCGAACGCACGGGGCCGGCCGGCGCGCGCCCCGGCACATCAATCGCATCCTGCACCGCCAGTACCGTACGACCGCGGCGCAAAAACTGCGGGATAAGCCGCATACACATCGAAATCATAAGCGCGATCACCGGCGCGGCGTTACCCAAAAGCGCAAGCACCTTGTCGTAGCCAAGCATCGATGCCGCCGCCTCAAACCACAGCACGCTCGCCACAAACAGCCCACCCATGCACAGGCCGTAAACCATGCTCTCCAGATACACCGCGCGCATGCCAATACGGAACAGCTCCGTCGAGCCCGAGGCACTAAACAGCGGATTGAGCACCGCAATGATCAAAATCACCGGCAGCTGCCAGCGAAGCGCCCCCAACGTACGTGCGGCGCCGCGCGTCGCAAACCCGTACGCCAACCCGCCCGCAAGCGACAGCGCAATCAGCACCGGCTGCATCGAGAACATGGTGAGCCCCAACGTCAGCACCATGTAGAGGGCCGGCACCGCCGGATGCGACATCGAAAATGCCGCGACGGGCTCGTTGCCCGATTCCTCTCGCATGATATCCACGGGCACCCCCATTCCCTCGCTCAAACGCCAACGCCGCAGCGGCGCCGCCATGCACAACCAGCGCAAACACCACGCCGGCGGCAGCGACACCGGCCGTCACGCGTCAATCGTTACGCGCTCATCATATGCCTGCGGTATCATATTGTGCCGTGTATCGTTTCCAAACACACGTCTCTATAACGTAACAGGAGATCACATGGACGCAACCGCAATTATCCTCGCCGCCGGCGAGGGCACCCGCATGAAGTCGAACCACTGCAAGGTTTCGCACAAGATCCTGGGCAAGCCCATGGTCCAGTGGATCGTCGACGCCACCATCAAGGCCGGCTGCAGCCGCGTCGTGGTCGTCATCGGCAGCCACGCCGACGAGATGCGCGCCCTTATCGACGGCGCCTACGCCAACAGCGCCACCAAGGTCGAGTGCGTCGAGCAGACCGAGCGCCTGGGCACCGGCCACGCCGTCAAGGTCGCGCTCGAGGCCTGCGGCATCACGCAAGGCCCCGTCGTCGTGCTCAACGGCGACCTGCCGCTCATTACCGCCGACACCGTCGCCAAGTTCGCGCAGACCGTCGCCACCGGCGAGCTCGCCTGCACCGTCATGACCATGACCCCGCCCGACCCCTTCGGCTACGGCCGCATCAAGCTGGGTGCCGACGGCCAGATTGAGCGCATCATCGAGCAGAAGGACTGCACGCCCGAACAGGCCGCCACGCTGCTCGAGTGCAACGCCGGCTGCTACGCCTTCGACGGCGCGCAGCTCGCCGCGCACATCGACGAGATCGGCAACGATAACGCGCAGTCCGAGTACTATCTGCCCGACATGCTCGAGATCCTCAAAGGCCACGGCCAGGCAGTCTCCATCTTCCACTGCGATGACTACCGCGACGGCCTGGGCGTCAACAGCCGTATCCAGCTCGCGCAGCTCACCGCCATCGCGCGCGACCGCATCAACGAGCACTGGATGGCCGAGGGCGTTACCTTCATCGATCCCACGCAGGCCTGGATCGGCCCCGATGCCGTTATCGGCCGCGACACCGTCGTGTGGCCGCAGACACATCTGATCGGCCACGTCACCGTAGGCGAGGAGTGCCAGCTCGGCCCCAACAGCCGCCTCACCGACACCACCGTCGGCAGCGGCTGCACCATCGATGAGACCATCGCCATCGAGGCCGTCATCGAGAACGGCGTCGACTGCGGCCCGCGCGCCTACCTGCGCCCGGGCACCCACATGCTCGACGGCTCCAAGGCCGGCACGCACGTGGAGATCAAGAAGTCCACGATCGGCGAGGGCTCCAAGGTTCCGCACCTGTCCTACATCGGCGACACCACCATGGGCTCCGGCGTCAACGTGGGCGCGGGCTCCATCACCTGCAACTACGACGGCGTGCACAAGCACAAGACCGTCATCGGCAAGGATGCCTTCATCGGTTCCGACACCATGATGGTCGCGCCCGCTCAGATCGGCGACGGCGCGCTTGTGGCCGCCGGCTCCGTCATCACCGAGCCGGTTCCGGCCGACGCGCTCGGCTTGGGCCGCGCCCGTCAGGTAAATATTGAGGGCTGGGCCGCCGATTACCGCCGCCGTCTGCACGAGAACGACGAGGTATAACGTTTTACCAAGCACAAAAGGAGCTGTTCTCACGGGGACGGCTCCTTTTTCTATCGTGACCTGCGCGACCGGATGAGTGGTCGGTTCGTGTCCGTTGACGGTAAAGACGTTATCAAGACTCGAATAACCCCGCCGCACGGTTACAATGCAAAAAGGCATCTATATGGCATTCGATGTATAAAGGAGAAGGGTAATGCCGATTAATGATCCCGAGAAGTCGGAGAATATGCGCAAGTCCATCCGCGTGTATTCCGGTTCCTCCAACCGTCCCCTCGCTCAGAAGATCGCTGAGTACCTTGGGGTCGAGCTTTCGGGCCTTACGCTAAAGCAGTTCGCCAATGGTGAGATTTACGCCCGCTACGACGAGACCGTCCGCGGCGCCGACGTCTTCCTGATTCAGTCCGTGGCCGGCGGCAACGTCAACGACATGCTCATGGAGCTGCTCATCGCCACCGACGCTGCCAAGCGCGCATCCGCCCGCTCCATCACCGCCGTTATCACCCACTACGGCTATGCCCGCCAGGACCGCAAGGCCGGCCCGCGCGAGCCCATCACCGCCCGCCTCGTCGCCAACCTGCTCGAGCGCGCCGGCGTCGACCGCATCATCACCCTCGACCTGCACCAGGGTCAGATCCAGGGCTTCTTCGATATCCCGGTTAACCACCTGTCCGCACTGCCGCTGTTTGGCCAGTACTACAACGACATGCACTTCGACACCGACAACCTGGTTGTCGTCTCCCCCGACGTGGGTCGTGCCAAGGCCGCCAAGAAGCTGTCCGACATGCTCGGCTGCGACCTGGCCATCGCCCACAAGGGCCGTCCGCGCCACAACGCCGCCGAGGTCATGGGCATCATCGGTGACATCAAGGGCAAGACCTGCATCATCAACGACGACATGATCGACACCGCTGGCACCCTGTGCGCCAACGTCAAGGAGCTCAAGGCCATGGGCGCCGGCGACATCTACGTGTGCGCCACCCACGGCATCTTCTCCGGTCCGGCCATCGAGCGCCTGAACGACGCCCCGATCGTCGAGTGCCTCGTCACCGATGCCATCCCCGTCGAGGTCGGCGGCAAGATCAAGACCATCTCGGTCGCCGAGGAGTTCGCTCAGGCTATCTCCGCCGTTTACCACGAGGAGCCCGTCTCCACGCTCGTCGGCGGCGACTTCGCGCTGTAATCGCATCGTCCTTGCAACCCGGCGCATCGCCGTCGGAACAGAAGAAACCCCCGCGCTCCCCCTTGCTTCGCAAAGGTCGCGCGGGGGTTTCTTCTGTTCCGACGGCTTGCTCTGCTGCGGCCGTGCTTTTGTCTGGTGGGATTTCGCTGAAACGAAGTCTCGCCTTCGGCGGGCGTGGTAGCCTTTGTCGTTGATTGAACTATTTGTGTAACGAAGGGACAAATATGGCAGCTGCACAGCCGCTTAAGATTCGCATGGTTGCCGGACTTGGCAACCCGGGCGATGAGTATGCCGAGACCCGCCACAACGCTGGCTTCAAAGCAATCGACGAGTTGGCCCGTCAGGCCGGTGTCACGTACTGGAAAAACCAGGCCGGCGCCGAGGTCGCGCTCATCAACATCAACGACCCCGAGGAAGAGGGCGGCAAGCGTCAGATTGTGCTGGTCAAGCCACAGTCGTACATGAATACCTCGGGCGGTCCCATCTCCAAGCTTTGCCGCGAGTACAAAATCAAGGCCGAGGAGCTGCTCGTGATCCACGATGAGCTCGATATTCCCGCCGGCGACGTACGCGTTAAGGTGGGCGGCGGCCATGCTGGCCACAACGGGCTGCGTTCCATCATCGACAAGATGGGCAGCCGCGACTTCAGCCGCATCCGCACCGGCATCGGCAACCCTCCCGGCAAGATGGCTGTCGCCGACTACGTGCTCAAGCAGCTGCGCGCCCGCGAGGCCGAGGACTTCCAGGATACCTGCGCCCGCGCCGCAGACGCCGCCGGCCTGGCGATCGTGCACGGCGTAATCTACGCCCGCGATCACGTCAACGGCGCCGCTTCCACCAACGGCAAGCACTAAAGCCTACCATTTAGGGACAGGTTTTTTGGCAGGTTTTATCTGCGGAAACACCTCAGTTGCGGCATCGCAATCAACCGCGCGCCGACATACACACATAGCGCCCCAAAGGGGGCCGGCCTCATCACAACCCGAGGCCGGCCCCCTTTGCCGTTTTACCCGATAAAACTGACCAAAATAAACCTGCCCCTATTTGGTAGACCAAAGTGGATAGACCCTGCTCCCAACCGCCGAAGATACACGTAAGCGACATGTCCATGAGGGTATAATTTGCACCGTATGTCTGCACAACGCCTGTGCG
The DNA here is from genome assembly GCF_040093305.1 of Collinsella sp. CLA-AA-H302. Classification (NCBI taxonomy): domain Bacteria; kingdom Bacillati; phylum Actinomycetota; class Coriobacteriia; order Coriobacteriales; family Coriobacteriaceae; genus Collinsella; species Collinsella sp. CLA-AA-H302. Next base: position 49,112 of record NZ_JBBNJW010000008.1, on the reverse strand, counting down.
CGTACGGTTTTATTCGGGCTACCGTCCATTTCCGTGGAGGCACGGTTCGGTCGCCCTAACAAGAGAGGGGTTCTATGTATAAGATCCTGGAGAAGACGCAGTTCTCGGAGAAGGTGTTCAAGTTCCGCATCGAGGCGCCCGCAATCGCCAAGCATGCGCACGCTGGACAGTTCCTCATGGTTCGCGCCAATGAGACGGGCGAGCGTGTCCCGTTTACCCTGGCCGGCTGGAACGGTGACGAGGGCTGGGTCGAGTTCATCTTCATGGTGATCGGCAAGACCACCGAGATGCTTTCCACCTACGAGGCCGGCGAGTCGCTGCGCGACGTCGTGGGCCCGCTGGGCGTTCCCACCGAGATGGCTGAGGGCCCCTGCGCCGTCATTGGCGGCGGCGTCGGCCTGGCAATTGCCTTCCCGGTCGCCAAGCACCTGGTCGAGACCGGTCACGAGGTGCACGCCATCATGGGCGCCCGCACCAAGGACCTCCTGCTCATGGAGGATCAGTTCCGCGAGCTCCTCGATGAGGACCACATCCACATCACCACTGACGACGGTTCCTACGGCGAGCAAGGCGTTGTCACCGCTCCGCTGGAGCGTCTGCTGCAGGACAAGGCCGTGAGCCAGGTCTTCTGCGTCGGCCCCGTTCCGATGATGAAGTTCTCGACCCTCACCGCCCAGAAGTACGACACCCCCATTACCGCGTCGCTCAACCCCATCATGGTTGACGGCACCGGTATGTGCGGCTGCTGCCGCGTCGAGGTGGGCGGCGTGACCAAGTTCGCTTGCGTCGACGGCCCCGACTTCGATGCCACCCTGGTCGACTGGGATGACCTTCGTGCCCGCCAGGCCGCTTACCGTTCCGAAGAGGGCGAGTCCCTCAAGGCCTATGAGGAAAAGAGCTGCGCATGCCACTAGTTAATGGTCGTTTCGTTGCCGATATGAAGTCGCCCCGCACCCCCGATAACGAGGAGCCGGCTGCCGAGCGCGCCTGCGACTTCCGCCCCGTCGACAAGGGCTTCACCGAGGAGATGGCGCTGGCCGAGGCCGAGCGCTGCCTCAACTGCAAGAAGCCGTTCTGTGTTGAGGGCTGCCCCGTCAACATCAACATCCCCCGCTTTATCGAGCAAATCCGCGCGAAGGACTTCGGCGGCGCCCTCGATACCATCCGCGAGGACTCCATGCTTCCCGCCATCTGCGGTCGCGTCTGCCCGCAGGAGAACCAGTGCGAGGGCAAGTGCATCCGTGGTAAGAAGTCCGAGCCCGTGGCCATCGGCCAGCTCGAGCGCTTCCTGGGTGACCGCCCCGAGCTCGCCTCCACGCCCAAGATGGCCCCCAAGAACGGCAAGAAGGTCGCCGTCGTCGGCTCTGGCCCGTCCGGCATCACCTGCGCCGGCGAGCTCGCCCGCAACGGCTTTGACGTCACCGTCTTTGAGGCCTTCTTTACCGGCGGCGGCGTGCTGGTCTACGGCATCCCCGAGTTCCGTCTGCCCAAGGCAGTCGTCAAGCGCGAGATTGACGGCCTGGAGGACATGGGCGTCAAGTTTGAGTACAACTCCGTCGTGGGCAACATGGCCACGGCCGAGGAGCTGTTCGAGCAGGGCTTCGACGCCATCTACGTGGCGACCGGCGCCGGCCTGCCCAAGTTCCTCAACGTCCCCGGCGAGAACCTGCCCAACGTCTTCTTCGCTAACGAGTACCTCACCCGCGTGAACCTGATGAAGGCCAACAAGTTCCCCGAGTACGACACCCCCACCAAGCATGGCAAGAACGTCGTCGTCTTTGGTGGCGGCAACGTGGCTATGGACGCCGTCCGTACCGCCAAGCGCCTGGGCGCCGAGCACGCCATCATCGCCTACCGTCGTACCGAGGACGAGATGCCCTGCCGTCGCGCCGAGCTGCACCATGCCAAGGCCGAGGGCGTCGAGGTTCTGCCGCTCGTCTCCCCGCTCGAGTTTGTCGCTGGCGAGGACGGCTCCGTGTGCGCCGTCAAGGTCCAGAAGATGGAGCTCGGCGAGCCCGACGAGTCCGGCCGCCGTCGTCCGGTGCCCATCGAGGGCGCCATCGAGGAGATCCCCTGCGACGTCGCGATCTCGGCTATCGGCACCAACGCCAACCCCTTCGCAAAGAAGATCGGCGGCAAGATGGAGCTCAACAAGTGGGGCTACATCGTTGCCGACGAGGAGACCGGCCAGACCACCGATCCCCGTATCTGGGCCGGCGGCGACATCGTCACCGGTGCCGCTACGGTCATTCTGGCGATGGGCGCCGGCAAGAAGGCCGCCGCTTCCATCACCAAGAGCCTGCTGGGCGAGTAATCACCTACAGCACTAGCCACCAAACGGCAAAGTCCCCGTCGAGCACACGCCCGGCGGGGACTTTTTCTATACCGGCCGCCCTACCACCGCAAAGGGGACAGGCACCTTTGTGGTGGTTTGGAGCCTGGCTGGTCGGTTTGTCTCGATCTGTAACAGGTGGGCCACGTTGAGTCCCGTAGTTGTTACAGATTGAGACATTGCGCGAACATCCGCCTCTTTATCTCAATCTGTAACAGTTAGAGGCCAAATTCCTCGCTATGTGTTACAGATCGAGACGTTAGGTTGGCGGCTGAACAGTTCATCTCAATCTGTAACACCTGGAACCCAAATATCTGGCTTGGTGTTACAGATTGAGATTTTGCTAAAGCCGAGGATGGGCGCTGTCGCCAAAACTTAGCGCTTGCGGCGCTTGGTCGCAGCGATGCCGGCCGCGGCAACGGTTGCGCCGGCGATGCTCAGAGCAGCGACCGTCATCGCGGCGGAGTCACCCGTGCTGGCAAGCTCCGTGCCGCCGGACTTCTTGCCGTTCTCGCCCTTACCCTTGGACTTGTCCATCGTCACCGTGGTCGTCGTCGAAGTCGAACTGCCCGCAGGGACCCCGGCGCCACCAGAGCCATCCGTACCGCCACCCTGCTCGCCGCCGTCAGGCGTCGGCTCGGGCGTCGGGTCCGGATCGGGCGTCGGCTCAGGCACCGCCTCATCGGTCACAGTAATCGTAATGTTCAGACGCTCGGAATACTCGCTGTACGACATGCCAGGGCGCTGTGCCGCAATGCGCACATACATGTTGCTATCGAGCGCAATAGGCTCGGTGTACTTTACGCGGCCTTCGTCACGGCAGGGGCAGGTGTCGTTGGTGGTGTACCAAATCGTCGTGCCATCCTCGGCCGAAAGCTCCAGCTTCGTGCCCTTGGGCACCGTAATGTAGTTCTCCTTGGGCGACCATGCACCAAACGTCGTCGCACCAATCGTCGCCACCGGTCGCGCCGGTCGCACTGCCTCGGCAGACACGCGAACGTCGACCTGCTTGGACAGCGGCGTGTCATCCACCGTCGCCGTCAACGTCGTCAAACCGGGCAGAGCACCATGCAGCACAAACGTCGCCGCACCGTCCTCGCCCGTCACGGCCTGGGTGGCATCGACAGAGCAGATAGCCGAGGACTCCAGCCCAACACTAACCTTGGCACCCGCAAACGGCTTGCCCGCCTTATCGGTCACGTGTGCCACCAGCTCAAAGTCACCGCCATCAAGCATGGTCACGGCCTGCTCCACGTTGAGCTTGAGCTTGTCGGCACGAACGCCCACGACAAGCTCGCCACTTGCCCAGCGCGCCATGGCCGTGCCGGCGTAGTTGCGAGCACCGTCGAGCTCAAACGCCACCGTTGAGCCCGCCTCACACGCATCGGCATAGCGAATACGCAGCACGCGCGACAGCGGCTTGCCATTGGAATCGTCCTGCTTGTCGAGCCACGCATACGTCACGTCGCCCAAGCCCTGCACACACAATGCGGCCAGGGTATCGTCACTCGCATCCATATACTGCGCAAACTCAACCTCGACGCAATCGGTATAGGCATGGGCCGAAACCACCTCGGGCGCCGCCGTCGACACCAAGCCAATGTTCACCTCAGTCTGAATCGGCGGCACGCGCAGCCAAGCCGAACGCGCCTCCTCATACCCGTCCTTGGTCACGCGCACCTGATACCAGCCGGTCGGCGTATTCCAGTTGTACGCACCGTCCGCACCCGTTGCAAGCGGATTGTCCTGCTCATACTCCTCGGCATCCCAACGCACTGCATTGGTACCGGCCGCATCGTCGGCGCTCCACAGCTCAACCGTCGCGCCTTCAACCGTATTGGACAGTAGGCCCTCGTACACCACGCCCGCAGGGTCGGGTGCAGCCTTGGCGGCCACATTGCGATAACGCGCCTCAAAAATCGACTGCATCTTCTCGTCCGAGATCAAGCCGTCCTTGTTGGCCTTGTAGACCTCGGCATCGGTCAGCTCGCCCCAGTTGACCGTAATACGATTCTGGCACGCGCGCTCCACCTGCTCGCAGGCAACATCATAGGCGCATTCGGCGTTGGTCAGCTTAATCGCGCGCTCCGAACCTACGCTGGTCGAAGCCGCGTCATAGGCAGCGCCCACCACGGTACCCGCCGAACCGGCCGTCAGCACGCCGGCGATTGTCATAATGGAGCCCACTGCCACATCGGTGCTGTCGTGGCAGAGCTGGCGATACAGCAGATCCTCAAACGCACGCGCCTTCTCCATGACGTCACGCAGCGCGTAAATGCACTTCCAGTCGTCCTCGGTCTTCTCGGGCTTGGCAAGCAAGCGCGTGTGCTGAAGCTCATAGCCCTCGCGCTCGCCCTTCACCTTCTGCATACGGACGTTCACGTTCTCCCAGTTCTTGCTGGCATCGTTCACGCCGTAAATGCCGGTAAAGATGCCGATGCCCTGGGTCGCCGCGGGAAACGCCTGGCCGGCCGCCTTCCACGCATCGGTCTTAAAGACCTGTCCGAACATCTCGCATTCAATCTTATAGCTCTTGAGCGAACGGATCGTGCGGATGAGCTTCATATGGGCGCTCACGTCGCCGTTGCGCTTCCAGGCCATGAGCCATCCGCGCACCTTGGAGTTGTTGAGGCTATGGACCACATTCCAGTTGTCGTACAGGTTGTCCAGAATGTCGCACTGCATGGCGATCGAGTTAAACAGAAGCGCCTGGTTCTTGTTGTTATTGGAGTTCTCGATAAATTCCGACTCGATATAGGCCGTCTGCTCGCCATCGGGCGCGGCGACCTTAAAGCCCTTGACGGTATCGTCATCAGCCGCCTTGTAGCTCAGCGAGCTGCCGAGCACCTGGCCCAAATCGTTAAACCCGCTCGTCGACTGGCCGTTGTACTCGCTGGCCTTAATGCCCGCACACTTGTTGAGCGCCGCAGCGGTTGCGTCATTCCAGCTTCCGTATTGGTTGAGCTGGCCGATACCCATCGACTGGCCCACCAGATCCTCGGCCTGCTGGGCAATAAACTCCGCTCGCGATGCATGGTCGACGAGCTCCTTGATGGCGGCCGCATCCGCAGCGTTCGCGCCCTGGGCCGCCGCGAGTTCCTGATACCAATCCTCGCTGGTGCCGTAAGCATCCTCAAAGATCATCTTGTCCACATTGACGCCATAGCTGTCGCCCTGCTGGGTCAGCAGCGCCGACGACCCGCCGACCGCGGCTTTGAGCTCAGCCGCAAACTGCGCGGCCTCGTCGTTGCCAGCACCATCACCCTCGCCGTCGCTGGCGGCAGGGGCGCGACGAGCCTTACGCGCAGCTCCACCTTGGGCTTCGTCCTCTTTACCGTCCTTGTCCTCTTCGGCAAACGCATCGGCGACCATCTGGTCAATCGCGTCGTTAAAGGCCTCGTCGACATCATTAAACGAGTTATCCATCATATACTCGTGCCACTGCTGCACGGCATTCGAGAACTCCTGCTGGCGCTCCTCGGCCGCGGCGGAATGCTTTTTGGCCGAAGCTTTGGCGTCAAAACTCAGCATGGTCATAAGCTGGGCATTGGAGATGCGGTAGGTCTGCGGCATAAAGATTTGCTCAAAGTTGCCGCAGTTCACATAGGTCGAGTCATTCGCCTTGTTAAACTCGTCGAGCAGCTTAAGGTAACCCTCGTCCACATACTCCGCGACATAGCGCACACGGGTGCCCTCGCGCGACTTTTGAGTCAGAGGAATCGTCACCGTCTTGCCATCCACGCAGTCCACGTACAGGTCGAGCGTGTCGGCGGCCTCTTCGTTTCCCACCTCGAGCGTGATATCGAACGTCCAGTAGGCGTTCTTCTTTTGCGGCAGATGATGGAAGGTCCACAGACTCTTGCCGGTGTCCTTGCCATCCTTGACCAGGTTTTGCGTACCGCCACGATACGTCACATCAAAGTTCCAGACCGAAGCGCCCGGAACATAGCGCACATAGTTGCGAGCCGTCACCTCTGCGGCAGCGGCGGCGACATCGGTCGAGCCCACGCGCGCCTCGAGCGTCACACGCTCGGCGGCAAGCGTATCCTGCGGCAGGTCGTATTCAATCTTGGCACGACCGAGTTTATTGGTCTTGCCGGTGTACTTTGCAGCCGACGAGCCCGTCCCCACGGTGAGCTGCACGCTCTTGCCCGGCACTGCATAAACGTAGGCCACATTGCCCAGCAGGCTGTGAACGTCGGTGTTGTCGACCTCGATGCGCGATCCACTAACCTCGAGTGTGGTGCTTCCCAGCGGCAATGTCACCTCGCCCAGCGTAATGAGCGGCGAGACGGCATAGATGCCCGCGGCCTTAGGCTTAAAGCGCACAAACACATCGGCGCCCATGCCCTTCTTCATATTGAGAACGAGGTTGTCGCCCTCCCAAGTTGTGTTAGCCCACATGGCATCGGAGCAGGCGCCGGCTTCGCGAGCGCCTGCGGACACATCCTCGACGGCATCCTTGGCCAGCGGAATCTCAATCTTGGCAGCCTGGCTGTCCTTGAGCTCGTAATGAATGCGCAGCTCGGTCTCCGCGCCAACGACCGCGGACGAATCAGCGATAACCGAGCCCGCCGTCAGCCCGCGCTCGGCACGATACGTCTCCACGTCAAACGTGGGGACGTCGAGCGTCACGTCGAACTGCTTGCCGTCCTCAATCTTCACCTGCTTTTGCGCGATATGCTTACCCACGGTCAGCCCTAGGCGGCTAAACGTGGAATAGCTCGTCGCTTGGATGTCGTAGCTCGTCTTGTTAAAGGCGACGATGGTGTACGAACCGGCCTTAAGGCGCGGCGTCTCGTCCTTCATGATAGGCGTGGTGCCATCGTCTTCGTAACCCATCAGATAGGTGACGCCGTCGGCGACCAGCTTGCCGTCGGACGTACGGAACACCAGCACGCGGTTAGCGCCCTGGTAGTCGCCCTTGGTCGCGACCGTCGCCGTGCCCCAGGGCTTCAAGTCGATATCGACCTTGCCGGCCGAGGGCTTCACCGTCGCCGTCGCCCCACCCAGCTTGAGGCTGTCTTTGGGCTCGAGCGTTATCTCCAGATCCTGGTCCGCGTCGGCAATGGCCTGCGACACCACGAGCGCTGTGCCCTGGATACGGAAGTCGTTTTCCTTGTCACCCTTGGCAAGCTTAAGCGTCTTGCCGCCGCTCTTCACCGTCAGATCGATGTTATCGAGACTATCGAGCTCAATGCGTTCGGTCTTATCCTGGCCCACAATCGGTTCAAGATAGCCCACGTTGAGCTCAATCGCGCGCGAAGCCGGAATCTTGGTAAAGTCCTCCGCCTTAATCTCTCCGATATTCCATGTGCCCGTCATCTGGTCGCCCGGGCGCGCCAGCACCATGTCATAGTAACCGCTGAGCGAAATGCGCAGGGTGGCTGCCGTCTTGGAGAGAGCGTCCGCTGTAAAGCTGCCGTCATCGCCAACCGCCAGCGGCGTGGACTGCCCCGCCTGCACGAGCACGGCCGCCGCGCCCTGGGGAAGTTTGCCCGTGATCTGGGCCGCCTCGCCCATCCACTCAAACGTGTAGGCAGGCTTCGAGGAATCGACGGAGTCCTTGCGATCGGCCACGGCATCGGCAAGCTTTTTGACCATCGAGGGGTTGCCAGCCGAATCGGTCGCATAGGCATAGATGGTCTGGCCTTCACTGAAGGGAATCGCATACGTTACGCCATCGATTGTCACGCGCTCATTATAGTCGCCCGGATAGCCCGCCTCACCAAACTGAAGATCGGGGTTCATCACGCGCAGGGCAACGGCATTATGGTTCGTCTCGTTTCCGTATCTCGTGTTCTCAAAAGCTCCCCACTCTATCATTTCCACGCTTTTGGGTAGCACAATCTCTTTGCCGGCAATCGCAGGATCAAGAGAGGCGAACGCGAGCGCCCCGATAGATTTGACACCATCGCCAATCGTCACCGACGACACATGCGAGCACCCGTCAAAGGCATAGCGCTCAATCCGCTCCACCGTGCCCGGCACGTTGATCTGCGTAAAGGTGAGTACCGTTGTGTCCGAGACATAGAACTGCGGTACGCCGCAATTGGCGAAGGCGCGATAGTCGATAGTCTTAATCGAAGGCGGCAGCGTTGCCACCACATTGTCGTCAAGTTGTTCGCAGCCCTCAAAGGCCTGCTCGGGAATCGTGGTAAAGGCCGCGTTGTTGGGCCAGGTCACCGTGTGAAGTGTCTTGCTTCCGGTAAACGCATTCTAGCCCAGTTCCTCAACCGAATCGGGCAGTGCGATTTCCTTGATGCTGCTGCCGCCCAAACCGCCCACAGAGCGGATATGCGAATCGGGGGCGAAGGTGACCGATGTGAGAGCGGGCTTTCCCATGCCCCTAAGGCTTACGACATGCTTGCCGTCGATGGTCGAGGGTACCTCCAACGTGGTAATGCCCGCGTCGCCATACTCGATAGAAATTTCGTTGGTGAGGCTATCAATCGAGAAGTAGTACTGCGCGGGGGCCTGCTCGCCGGCCACGTAGCCATCGTCGTATTCGTCCTTTACGCCCGTGGCGCCCTTCGAGGTTGCCCAGAGTTCAAGTTCCTCGTTCCAGGTCGCCTCGGTGCCGGAAGCCTCCTCTTGCTTTTGCTGCTCGGCGAGCTCCTTGCCCTCGACAAGATCGGTGGCAAGCGTACCCGCAGGTGTGCTCTCGGTCTGCCCGGCGCCCGTCAGGCCCGCCGCCGATGCAATCTCGGAGGCCGGGGGCGTAGGGGTGTCACCGGCCTCGAGCGCTGTGGGGTCGGCAGCGTTGGCGGCATCGGCATCGGGCGCGGTGTCGGCGGGGTCGGCGGCGTCTACTTGGTCGACATCCGTCTGCACAAAAGTGCCATCGGTGGTGAGCACCTCAGCAAACGCGCCCACAGGCAACGAGCCCGTCACCATAGTGAGGGTCACCGCGGCAATGGTCAGGCGGCGGCAAAGCGCTCGAACAGTAGTCCACCTCATGGTCGTTCCTTTCCTGCAAACCAAAAGTCATCCAGCGTAATCGTTGTCCAAAAACAAAGCGAACGGTAGGTTCATATATACGAACCTACCGTTCTACCTGCGCAAACCGCCACAAAAGGGACAGGCACCTTTGTGGTGGTTGGGGTTATTCGTCCGTCGTGGCGGAACGCCAAAACCTAACGCTTGCGGCGCTTGGTCGCGGCGATGCCGACGGCGGCTACGGTTGCGCCGGCGATGCCTAGGGCGGCGACCGTCATCGCGGTGGTATCCCCCGTGGTAGCCAGGACAGCATCGCCCTTCTTGGCCTGCGTGGTTTTCTCAACCGTCTTGATCGTGGCGGTTGTCGTGGCCGGCTTGGCCGCGGGCTTCACCTCGGGCTTGGCCGCGGGCTTCACCCCAGGCTGCGGCGTCGGCTTGGGATCCGGCGTAGGCTGCGGATCGGGAGCGGGCGTGGCTTCGGGCGTAAAGGTCAGATCGGTGTTGAGCCACAGGGTGTAGATCCAGCCGCTGTCCTCATCGGATACGCTATCCGCGACCTGGTAGCCGCACTCCTGGCCGTTGATCACCAGCTTGGTGTCGGGCGTAAAGTAGAAGCCGCGCGCGGACTTGAGGTAGATACCGTAGCGATAGGTCACGCCGGGCTTAAAGACGTCGATGTGATTCGTGATGTTCTGATCCCAGAACTTCTGAGAGTTCACTTCGCTGCCATCGCTGCCCGTCCAGAACTCACACTGAGGAAGGGAGTTGGAACCCGTCGGAACATTCGCCGTAAAGATCGGCTTATCGCCTGCCTTGAAGGTGGTCGTGGCGCCGTTGATCTCGATAACGTCGATGGCCCGCCATTCGTCGATCGGCTGCTCGCACAGCATATTGTCAGCGTTTGGCGCGAAGACGCCGTTGACGGTCTTGATGTGGTGCGCCCAATGACCGTTGACGTACATCATGCAGTCATCGGCCACGGTATTGTCGCCCTTGAGCCTCAGCTCAACGGAGTACATGTAGAACTTGCCCTCTTCGAAGTGTTCGATCCTCCTCGCGCCCGTCGGATACTTGGCAGGGTCGGAATACCAGAAGGCAACGGGCGTGAGCTCCGCAGGGTCGCTGCCATCCATCTCCTCCCAGCACTCATACGCGATCTCATACTTATCGGCATCGGCGGCAGGAATCGTCGCAGTCGCGCGCGGCGCCTCGCCGGGCGCGTAGTCGATTTTCACATCGTTGACGTTTAGATTCTCAAGAGCTTCGTTTTCCGACGAAGCAGGCATCGTAATTGTTTTAATAGCAGGGACATACAGGAATTCTCCGCTTAGACTCGACTTTACGGTTTCCCCGTTTACGGTAACAACGGTTTCATCGCTGAAGGAATATCCGTCTTTTGGCTTCAGCATAAGAGAATACACGTACTCTTTCCCGCTTTTAAACTTTGTAATAGTCGGCAGGGAACCATGTGAGCCGTTATCGGAATACCAGGCAGCAACGGGTTCGTTGTTTTCAAATTCCTGCCAGCATTCATAAGCGATTTCGTATTTATCTGCATCGTAGTTAGGGACACCTGCCGTCGCCTGCGGACCAGTATCCAGCTGCCAATTGAAGTTCGTATTCTGAACATTGGCAAAGGAGATGGATTCCGATTCTGATTCCGCTGCCGGGATAACAAGGCACGCCCTCTCGTAGACATGGGTGCGGGTGTAGTAGTCATCCCGGATCTCGTTAATAGTGGGTTTCCCGGTCGCCTCGGTGTCTCCTTTAAAGGCGTCGTCCGGATCACCGATGATGATATTCCCGGGCTCTGTACCCGTATACGTAAGCTTGGATCCATCATAGGTGGTCGTCATCTTGGACTTATTCTCCTTGTACTCCGTAAAGCACTTCTGCTCCTCCTTCTGTCTCTGAATCTTGCTGATATCCAGGGTAAGCGTTGTTTTATTGCTCGCACTGTCATACGCCGCATGGACGATCAAGTCCCCCAGGCCGATAAAAGTCAAAGCGCTGCCATCGAGAGCAGACTGGTCTCCATCTACAAGGGCAATCCCCTCCACATACTCAATCGTTTCTTCTTTCTTGATGTCGGTGTAATTGTTCCGCACCGTAATATTGACCCTAACGCCGCTCCCGCCTGTCACATCGGTCACACCGCAGGGCATGATGGCGTCATTCGCCGGCGTGGCGGCGTTGTCGCTGGGAGTATTTTGTTCAGCGGGTGCCGCATCGTTGGATTCATCGGTGGCGCCAGTCGGGGCCGTCTGCTGAGGCTCAGCGGTGGCTTGCGCCGCCGGAGCAGCATCGGTTGCAGGCGCGGTCGAAGCGGCTGGTGCGGTCGTTGCAGCCGTATCCTCCGCAACCGTCGGCGTCACCGGAGCCGCGGCAACCTCGTCCATCGCACCGACGGGATCGGCACATTCCGTCGCCAGCGCTACGCTCGGCAGCAGCAGCTGACCGACCATAAGCGCACACGCGCCGGCGCAAGCGATTTTGGCACCCACACAACGCCAGGTACCGTGAGCCAGCGAGCAGGTGAACTCACGTTGAGCTTGCTTGTCAAAGTGGCTTCCGTTCATAACGGCCTCCTTGGTCGTAGGGACATACCACCAAGATGTGCCAAATGACTCCATATGCCTAGGTTCGTAGATGTGAACCTAGACCTCTACCTGCGGTTTAATTCAATATGATTTCGCCATCGCCACACTCGTCCCGGGAACGCTACAATCGAGGACACGATTATTCGTCCACCCAAAGGACCGTTCTTGAACCTGAGTAAGCCTAAAATCAACGCGCTTCTGGCACTCGCGCTCTTCACCTTCGCCTTCCTTGCCGCCGAGTTTCGCTTCGACGTCAACGTCGGGCTACTCGCCGGCGCCGAACGTGTTGTGCTCGCACAGGGCTTTATTCTAGGTGCGAGCGTGCTCGGCTTTATCGGATATGCGCCGCTGCTCGGGCTCGCACAGCGCAAAGGCCGGCCTCGGGCAGTTGTCAGCGCCGCCGTCCCCATCGCCATCTTGGGGTTGACTCAGATTCAGTCCCCCACGAGCCCGCTTGCGCTCGAGATTCTGGGATGTCTCGCATTCCTCGGACTCGGCCTACTGGGTGGCGCGGCACACCATGCCTTCGCAACGACATTCCAAGACGATCCCAAGCTCGCCACCGGCGCGGGAGCGGCCTATGCCGCGGGCATCCTGATGCAGTTCGCCGTCAACCTGCTCAATTGCGGCGGTATCGCAGAGCTTATCGTTCTCGGCACAGCGACGATCGCCATCTCTGCCCTCAGCGCTGTTCCTCAAAACACAGACACAGCCGCGAACCCCGCCATCAATCCCTTTGTTGAGCCCTCTCACGCCCTCGCCAAGCAGGCATGCTGGAGCATCGCGCTTGTCATGATTCTTGCCTGCTTGTTCTCGACCCTCGACAACGTGGTCACGCTCTCCAACGCCCACGGCACCATTGCCGTGCAAACATGGCCGCGCCTCTTTTTGGCGGCGAGCGGCCTTGCCGCCGGTCTTATCTTTGACCTTGCCGAGCGCCGCTACATGGGACTTGTCATGCTCGGCATCGCCGCGCTCTCGACCATTTCCATCCTGGCCGTGGAGGCCGGCGCCGATCCCAACCTGGGCCTTGTCGTCTTTTACCTGAGCTCGGGCTTTTTCGTCACGTTCTTTACCGCCACCTTTACACAGCTGGCACCGCGCATGCATGCGCCCGCCCTTTGGGCCGGCATGGGCCGCGCCGCCAACAATGCATGCGCATTCACTACATCGGGCATCTCGCTTGCCCTCGTGACCTCGGGCAACGTTGCCCTCATCATGATCGGTGCGCTCGTTTTGCTCGTCGCGGCTTGCGTGGCATTCGTTGCCGCCGGCCTGTTCCGTCTACCCCAGACCAAGCAGGAGCGCGAACATCAACAGCTTGCCGAAGAAGCACTGGCAGCGCCGAGTATCGAAGAGCAACGCCAGGCCTTCATCGCCGACCACGCTCTCACCCCACGCGAAGTCGACGTGCTCATAGCCGTGACCCAGGATGAACGCCCACTCAAGCAGGTCGCCGAGGAACTCGGCATCTCGATGCGCATGGTGCAGCGCCACCTGAGCTCCATCTACCAAAAGACCGACACGCAGACGCGCGCCGGTCTCACCAAGGCCTTCCCCTCGGCCTAAAACAAAAACCACCACAAAGGTGCCTGTCCCCTTTGTGGTGGTTTTGGTCGGTTAGCCTTCGAGTTGCGCCACCTTGTAACGGTAGGCTGCGGCGATGACGTCTTTACAGCCCTCGCGTCCCAGCTTGGCGCGGTTGACGACGATGTCCTTGCCACTCGTCATCTTCCACTTGCCGGCGCTGTAGCGCTTATAGAACGCCTCGCGCGCCTTCTGCTGCTGTTTGACCAGCTTGGCGCCCTTCTTTTTGTTAAGGCCACGCTTCTTGCGCACAATCTCGACGCGGTCCTCAAAAGGAGCGGTCACCAATACGGCAATGTGGTTGGGGTTGTTACGCAGCAGGTAATCGGACAGACGGCCTTCGATAATGCAGCTCTCGGTCTCGCCCAGGTCCAAAATCACCTGGCTCATCTTTTGGAACAACTTATCCGAGTACGAACGCGCATCGTAGCGGTCGGGCAGAAACGCCATGTTCTCCACGGCCAGACGCTCGTCGTAGGCGGCCATCTTATCGAGTGACTCGCCCGCGCGCAGCGACGCACGCACCAGCAGCTCGTTATCGTACAGTGGAATCCCCAACTCGTTGGCGAGGATGCGGCCGATCTCGTGGCCCTCGGCGCCAAAGTCGCGCGCGATGGTAATGACCACAGGATTCTTCTTATTCTCCAGATCGCTCATCGCGATTCCTTTCTAACAAATGAGAAAAAGGCGATTCCTGATTCCCATTTTGCCACTTACGACCGTCCTGGTTTCCCAAGTGCGGCAGATTGCCCCGAAAGAGGAGCGCCGCGTACTAAATGTACGCAAGCGACGATTGAGGGGCAAGGTGCCGTGCTTGGGGAAGCAGGACTATGCGGCTACAATACGGCGCTGATAGGCTCGGACCAGCAGCGAGATACCAAAGTTGAGCACAAAGTACATCGCAAACACCAGGCCGTAGAGCATAAGCACCTGCGACAGGTCGATCGCATGGGCCATCACGACGTTTGCCGTGTACATGAGCTCGGCCACGTTAATGCCCGAAAGATACGAACTGTCCTTGATGACGGTCGTGCATTGGCTAAACAGCGCCGGAATGATCGTCTTAAACGTCTGCGGCAGAATGATGTAGCGCATGGTAGCAAAAAAGCCGAAGCCCTGGCTCTGCGCTGCCTCAAACTGGCCGCGCGGAATCGAGTTGAGGCCGCCGCGCACAATCTCGGCCATAACAGCGCTGGTAAACAGCGTAAAGGCGATGGTCGAAATCACAATGTCCAAACCCTGCACCGTAAAGTAGATAAACAGAATCCACAGCAGGTTCGGCGTGCAACGGAACAACTCGATATAGGCGCTCACCAAAATACGGAACGGGCGGGGCGCATAGCTCTTAACGAGCGCCAGCACCGTGCCAAAGATGAGCGAGAAAAAGATCGACAGCGCCGAGATCTCGATGGTCTTAACAAAGCCGCCCCAAATGTAGAGCAGGTTGGTCGCGTTGAAGATTTCCATGCGCTAGGCCTCCTCTACGTTGTCGAGCCCCAGCTCGGCCAGGCTCACGCCGCGCGGACGCTCCTTGGAGCGGCGCTCGAGCCACTGCACCAGCATGGCGAGCGGAAAGCAGATGATGAAGTACATAAGGCAGCAGACGATGTATCCCTGCAGGTAACCGTACAGACTCACAAAGTTGTCGGAACGGTACATAAGGTCGCCGCCGGCCACAAGCGCCAGCACCGACGTGTTCTTGACCAGGTTGAGCGCCTGGTTACACAGCGGCGGCAGAATGATCTTGAACGTCTGGGGCAGCACGATGTACCAGTACGCCTGCGCTCGGGTGAAGCCCTGGCTCTGGGCCGCCTCCATCTGACCGCGCGGAACCGCCTCGATACCGGTGCGGATGACCTCCGAAATGTAGGCCGCGTGATACAGGCCCACACCCAAGAAGCCCAGCACGAACGGCGCGATGCGCACCGGCTGGTCGGCACCGGTTATGGCCTGCAAAAACTGCGGACCGGCCATGTACATAAAGAGCACCTGCACGGGCAACGGGGTGTTCTGGTAAAACTCCACGTACACGCGGCTTATGGCGCGCAGCACGCGCGAGCGAGTGGTAGAGAACACGCCCAGCAGCGTGCCCAGCACCAACGACAGCAGCAGACCGGCAACGACCACCTGCAGCGTCACGCCAAAGCCCTCCCAGAAGGGCCCCATGTTTTGAAATGTCGTCGACCAACGGTCGGCGTCAAATAATCCTTCGAGCATTTGATTCCTTCCCTGGACGATGCGCCTATACAAGACCCCAGGTCTTGACCTCTTGGTCGAGCCAGCCATCGGCCAGGCGATCGCAAATCACCTGATCGACCACGGTCGAAAGGTCGCAGTCCTTCTTGGTCGCCACGCCGTAGCCCTGCTCGCCAAACTTGACCTCGGGCTGCAGCAGCTCAACGGTCTCGTTCATGTAACCGGCCAGCGTGGAGCGGTCCATGGCAAAGACGTCGATATTGCCGGCGTCGAGTGAACTCTTGATGATGGGGTAGCCGCTAAAGGCCCTAAACTCGGGCTTGCAGCTAAAGCCGTTGTCCTTGATCATCTGCTCGATCAGGCCCTGCGTGGTAGCACCCTGGCTCACGCCAATGACCTTGCCGTCCAGGTCCTCAATCGAGGTAAAACCCGAACGCTTCTTGACCATGAGTCCTACGTAGTCGGTGCGGTACGGCGTCGAGAAATCCCAGCTCTTCTTGCGCTCGTCGGTGATGGTGTAGGTTGCCGCGACCACGTCAAGCTGGCCGTTATCGATCAGCGGGCCGCGTGTCTTGGGCGTTACGTCGGTAAACTCGACAAGCTCCTGGGCGCGAGCATCCTTGTAGCTCACGCCAAAGACGGCAGCGGCGATCTGGTAGCACAAATCGACTTCCATGCCTTCAAAGCGACCCTTGGCGGTGTCGTAATAACCGTAGCCGGGGACGTCCTTCTTAACGCCGGCATTCAGATGGCCACGCGACTTGATGGCCGCAAGCTTAGACCCCTTGTCGGAGCCCTCGCCGCTGGTGGAGTTGCCGCAACCGGTAAGCGCGGTCCCCGTCAGCGCGAGCATGCCGGCGCCCGCCAGCTGCAAAAAGTGACGGCGCGATACGGCCGCCCTCGTCATATCCGTCATGTCCATCACCGCGCCTAGTGCAGAATCTTGGACAGGAACTCGCGGCAGCGCGGGTTCTCGGGGTTATCGAAGAAGTGCTCGGGCGTGCCCTCCTCCAGGATACGGCCGTCCTCCATAAAGATGACGCGGTCGGCCACCTGGCGCGCAAAGCCCATCTCGTGCGTCACGCAGATCATGGTGATATCCTCCTGCGCGAGCTCAATCATAACGTCCAGGACTTCCTGCACCATCTCGGGGTCGAGCGCCGAGGTCGGCTCGTCAAACAGGATGATGGGCTGCTTGGTGCACAGGGCACGGGCGATGGCGATGCGCTGCTGCTGACCGCCCGAGAGATTCTGCGGATACTCGCCGGCCTTATGCGCCATGCCGACACGCTTGAGCGCGGCGATGGCGATCTCGGTCGCCTCCTCCTTGCTCTTCTTTTGCAGCTTGATGGGCGCGAGCGTCAGGTTGCCGAGCACCGTCATGTTGGGATACAGGTTGAACTGCTGGAACACCATGGAACTATACTTGCGAGCCATCTCCAGGTGGTTCTTTTTGGTGAGCGGCGTACCGTCGATGAGGACCTCGCCCGACGTAGGCTCCTCCAGATAATCGACGCAACGGATGAGCGTCGACTTACCCGAACCAGAAGGCCCGATCATTACGAGCTTCTCGCCGCGCTTGACGGTGAGGTTGATATCTTTGAGCACATGCAGGTCGCCAAAGTACTTGTTGAGATGCTTGATCTCGATCATGTCTGCCATGAATGTCCCTTCCCTGCGTTTACACGAGTTGAACTATTGTACGGAAAGAACCACGTTTCCGCAGCCCACACTACATTCCCGTAAAGAACCCGCAACCTTCCACCCACTCATTGGGGACATACTTAAATGAGTACCTGCTCATTGGGCACTCATTTAAGTCTGTCCCCCAATGTGGGTGCCCCACCAAAAAGGAGCGCGACCATGACGGCCGCGCCCCTCAAGACCCGAAAATAATACAACCGCCCTTGTTGAGCATAAGTCAGCGAAAACCCGTACGCGCGAGCAAGGTGACGTGAAATGAAAGGGCGCAGACCTTATGGTCGCGCCCTTGAAATTGAACGTCAGATTGCCGCGTGTACGGGTTTGCAGCGTCGAGCCGTTACGCGGTTTGGCAAAACCGCGTAACAAATTACGCGAGCTTGGCTCCGACGATCTTTGCCGCGGCCGGCTTATCGAAGTTGCCGCCGGTGGCCTTGCCGAGTGCACCCATAACCTGGCCCATCTGCTTCTTGGACGTGGCGCCCAACTCGGCGATGACCTGCTCGATCAGGGCCTCGAGCTCCTCGCCCGAAACCTGCGCGGGCAGCAGGCTCTCCAGAATCTTGACCTGCTCGGTCAAATTGTCGGTACGCTCTTGGTCGGTGCCAGCCTTGATGGACATCTCCAGCGTCTCGCTCGTCTGCTTGATCAGACGCTTGATCATGCTGTTGACGTCTTCCTCGGTCACATCGCGGCGCTCATTGACCTCGATATTCTTCACCTCGGTCTTAACCTGGCGAATGATGGACAGACGAACCTTGTCCTTGGCCTTCATGGCCGCGATCATTTCCTTCTGCAGCTCTTCGTTGGTCATCTGCAAATCCTCCTCAATAGTGTGGGCGGCACTCACGCGAGCGCCGTCCCATGATTACTCGGTCGTCGACGAATTGTTGGTCGAACTCTTGGTGACGCCCTTCAGGCTGACGTTGTACGGCACGTCCTTGGGCATGGGGTTGACGGTGATGTCGGCATCCTTCTTGTACTGCTCCAGCCACTCGCTGTACGCGGTGCTTGCCGCCTGCGTCTTCACAACGTTGGAGACGTACTTCTTGATGTCCTTGGGCACCTGCTTAATGTCCTCGACCTGATTATCGACATAGAAGTAGTCGGTGCACTTGATGATGTGGTAACCATAGGTCGACTCGACGACGTCGCTCACATCGCCCTTGTTAAGCCCCTCGAGCGCCGTCTGGTAGCTGTCGACGAAGGTGGTGAGCTTATCCCAGCCCACATCGCCCTTCTTATCCTTGGAGCCGGTATCGTCAGAGTACTGCTTTACGGCGTCCTCAAAGCTCAGCTCGCCGGAGTTAATCTTGTCCAGGCACTCCTGCGCCTTGGCCTTGGCGGCAGCCTTGTCCTCGTCGGAGGCGTCGGAATCGACCTTGATCAGGATGTTCGACGAACGACGGGCGTCATTGTAGTTCGACAGGTTCTCGTTGATGTAATCAACGATCTCGCTGTCCTTGGGCTTGCTGGTGGGTGCCACGGCATCCTTGAGCTTTTGCTGTGCCAGGCTCTCCTTGAGCGAGTCCTTGTAGGTGTCTTCGGTATAGCCGTAGGTCTTGAGGGTCTTCTTAAAGGCCTTGGCACCGCCCGCGCTCTTGCACGCGTCCTTCCAAGCCTTCTCGACCTCCTCGTCCGACACCGTCACGCCGTTTTCCTTCTGCGCCTGCTGAAGCAGAATCTGTTGCGTGTAGGAATCGATGAGCTGCTTGCGGTACTTCTTGGGCGTGAGGTCGTTGTCGACCAGATACTGCGCCCAGTCCTTGTCCTTGGTGTAGCCGTAGGACGTGCGCATGCTCATGATCTGCTTGGTCACGGTGTCCTCGGTGAGATTGGTGCCGTTGATAGTGGCAGCAACACCGCCGGTCAGCTTGTAGCCCGAGGTATCCTCTGCCTGCGACATAAGGCCGGAGCACGCCATCGCCGAGACGGAAAGCAGCATTGCTAGCACGCCAATAACCACCAGGACGATCTTGACGGTCTTGGACACGCGGGTCTTGCGCTGCTTCTTGCGAGAGCTGGAGGCAGCGCGAGCCTGCTGCTCGGGCGTCGGCGCGGCCTCGGAGTTCTTTTTCTTATTTGCCATGTTTGGCCTTTCGCATCACGAATCGAACAAACGCCATTGTGTCACAACGCAGCCCCCGCGACAAAGGGGGCAACCCTGGCAGTTAGGGACGTTCCCTTTCTGCCGGCGGTTAGGGACGGTCCCCCAGTGCCGGCCTTAAAAGTGGCGGCGGATGGCATCGACCATGCCTTGAGGTGTGGTCTGGCCGAGCACGTCGGCTGCGGCATCCGCGTCCATAAAGATATTCATGAGCGCCTGCAGGGCCTCGACCTGACCGCCCGGCTCGGCAATGCCCAGATTGATGATGATCCGCGCCGGCACCGGAGCACCCATGCCCGCCATGGCATTGAACGTCACGGGCGCGGCGGGCTTCACCACCGCGATATAGGGCTTGGCCACAAACCCCGGATCGGTATGCGGGATGGCGATGTTGGCCGCCGGCATAGCAAGACCCGTAGGATAGGCATTCTCGCGCGTACAGACGGCGTCGAACCAGCCGGTGCCAATGTAGCCGCGTGGAGCAAGTTCGCCTTCGAGTCGAGCAAACACCTCATCCGGCGTCGCACACTCCCAATCAAAAAACACCAGCTCAGGCGTAAACAGCGCCTCGTTATCCGCCATATCGTCCTCCAAAGTTGCATGAGGGCCACAATGCTCAATATGATAGCGAAACGGAGTATGCAAGGTTAGCCGAGGATCCCGATGAGCTCGAGTGCGCGCGCGGGCGTCAGACATACCTCGGGCATCACCTCCAACATGCGTCGGTCGCTCGTGACAACATAGTCGACATCCGCCGTATCGCCCGATGCAATGATGAGATTGTCCTCGAGATCAGGCATACGCTTGCTGAGCATGCGCGCCATCTCGCACTCCGCCAACGAAAGCGGAGAGGCCGTTGCCACCTGCATCATATGCTCGATACAGGCCCATGCAGCCGGAATGAACGACGCGTTATCCCCATTCACGTTCCGCCGAGCGAGACGCCGAGGCAAGATATAGAACGCGTCCTTTGCCGTCGTTGGCGCGTACAGAAGGTCGATCTTTCCCGCTTCGGCCAGCTCAACCAATCTCGTCGCTTCGCCAAACGCTCCCTCTTGCAGGTAATAATCGAGCCAAACGTTCGTGTCTACCAAGAGTCGTTTCGCCGCAATCATCGGCAATTCACCTCTATGTCGGCAATCATCGCGTCATACATATCATCGCGTACGGCATCCCAGTCTTCCGCCGATGATTCGCCTGGCGCAAAATCCGACGCGCTCAATCCCAACGAGGAAAAAGCCAGGCCACACCCCTGCTCGGCAAGACTCTTCGCACGAGACGTCTCGCACCCATCCGTCACCATAAATCCCGGCAACGTTTGATGTTCGGCAAGATAGGTCCAAAGCGCACGAATGGCGTCACTCGGCCCCAACCCATTACGAGTCAGGACCGCATCGCCACCGGCCTTGAGCATAGGATCGATCCGTGTGTTGAGCTGCACCATTGCCGTTCCCATAGCGGCTCCTCTCTACTTGCTAGCAGTATAGCAAACAGAGCAGACCGCACAAAAGGGCCCCGCCCGCTCGCGGACGAGGCCCTGTCAGATTTTCCAGATCGTTTACGTCCCAAAGAACGCTCAATGAACGCTCTTACACACGACTAACGTGCCGGGTCAATTGCCACCTTGCCGCTCTCCAGCACGTGGACGCGGCCGTCGGCGAGCATCTGAACAACCTCGGGATACAGCACGTGCTCAATCGCATGGATGTGCTCCTCGAGCATATCGACATCCCAGCCCTCCTCAACAGCCAGCGCACGCTGAGCGATGATGGGGCCGTTGTCGTAGATCTCGTTGGCAAAATGCACGGTCACACCAGTTACCTTGACGCCGCGCGCAAAGGCATCGTCGATCGCATGCGCACCGGTAAAGCTCGGCAGCAGCGCCGGATGCAAGTTGACCACGCGGTTGGGAAACGCCGCCAGCAGCGGCGTGTGCACCATGCGCATGTAGCCGGCCATGACCACATACTCGCAGCCGCGCTCGAGAAGCTCGTGCGCGATAATCTCGTCGGCGGCAATGGGGTCGGCATAGACATCCTTGGACAGCGTGAGCGTCTGGATGCCCGCGCGCTCGGCGCGCTGCAAACCCTTAGCCGAAGGACGGCTCGACACCACAAGCTCAATCGAAGCATTGAGCTTGCCGGCGGCGATCAGATCGATCAGCGCCTGCAGGTTGGTACCCGAACCGCTGATGAGCACACCGATCTTGAGCGGCTCTGCCGTATCGGTGCCGGTCGGACGGGTGTAGGGCACAAAGCCCAGGCCCTCACTAGCAGCCATCTGCTCGTTAGCGCTCATCGGAGTACACGACCTTACCGGAACCCTCGACGCACTCGCCCACGCGGAACGGCTTCTCGCCCAGCGCGACCAGGGCCTCGGTAACCGCGGCCTCGTCCTCGGGGGCGACGATCAGGCACAGGCCGACGCCCATGTTGAAGGTCTTGCATGCCTCGTCGGGCGCGAGCTCGGCCTGGCGCGACACGTAGGTGATGACGGGCGGAACGTCCCAACCCATCTCGGCGCCGTTGCGGGTGACCACGGCGTCGACGTCGTCGGCGAGCGCGCGGTTGAGGTTCTCGGTAATACCGCCGCCAGTGATGTGGGCGATGGCGTGCACGTTGGCGCCGCCGCCGAGCAGCTCCAGAATCGGCTTGACGTAGATGCGCGTGGGGGCCAGCAGGGCGTCGGCAAGCGATGCACCGCCGAGCTCCTCGAGCGGACGGCTCAGCTCCTCGGCCTTAGCGGCGGCCTCGGGCGTACCCGGCTTGATGCCGTCGACACCGATGACCTTACGCACGAGCGAGTAGCCGTTGGAGTGCACGCCGGTGGAAGGCAGGCCCAGGATCACATCGCCCGGGCGGACGTTTGCGGGGTCGAGCATCTTGGGACGGTCGACGACGCCCACGGTAAATCCGGCAAGGTCGTAGTCGGCAGGAGCCATGACGCCCGGGTGCTCGGCCATCTCACCGCCCACGAGCGCGCAGCCCGCGAGCTTGCAGCCGTCGGCCACACCCTTGATAATCTTTGCCATGTGCTCGGCCTCGATGTGACCGATGGCAACGTAGTCCAGGAAGAACAGCGGCTCGGCGCCCGAAGCCAGAATATCGTTGACGCACATAGCGACCAGGTCCTGGCCAACCGTCTCGTGACGGTCCATGATCTGGGCGAGCACGAGCTTGGTGCCCACGCCGTCGGTACCGCTGATCAGGATCGGGTCTTCCATATCCTTGAGCGCGGCAGCCGAGAACAGGCCGCCAAAGCCGCCGATGCCACCGATAACCTCGGAACGGTTAGTGTCCTTGACCATCTGCTTAATCGCGTCGACGGCGCGGCCGCCCTCGGCGGTATCGACGCCGGCGTCCTCGTACGTCACATGCTTGCTGTCGCTCATCTGAGCCTTCCTCTCCCACTACCGTGGCGCCGCGCGGGCGCCAAACGGTGCTCATAGTTGCGTTCATTTCGGCGTGTGCCATAACAGCATGCGCCGTCATATCAACAAAACAGCAGGTAAAACCTACCAAAATAAACCTGTCCCCATATGGCAGGTTTTATGCCTCGCCGTGCTCCTCTTCCCAGCTGCGGTCGTCGTATTTCTCGATCACGGCGTCGTCGTCAAAGTGCAGCGGCTTGTCCAGGTTGCGGGGCTTAAAGCCCTCCATAAACTTGTCGCGGCCAAAGCTCTCGGGAATCGCCACGGGGTAGCGGCCGGTAAAGCACGCATCGCAGTAACCGCCCTTGGGCATGACCTTCAGCAGGCCCTCGACCGAAAGAAAAGCCAGCGAATCGGCGCCGATATACTCGCAAATCTCGTCGACCGTCTTGTTGGCGCTGATAAGCTGCGACTGCACGTCGGTATCGATACCGTAGAAGCACGGCCAGATGACCTCGGGCGAGTTGATGCGGATATGAATCTCCTTGGCGCCGGCGTTGCGCAGCATCTTGACGAGCTGCACCATGGTGGTGCCGCGCACAATCGAGTCGTCGATGACGACCAGGCGCTTGCCCTCGATGTTGTCACGCAGCGGGTTGAGTTTCATACGCACGCCCATGGCACGCAGCTCCTGCGTAGGCTCAATAAACGTACGACCCACGTAGCGGTTCTTGATAAGGCCCTCACCAAAGGGAATGCCACTCTCGTGCGAATAGCCCTCCGCGGGCGGCAGGCCGGAGTCGGGCACGCCGATGACCAGGTCGGCCTCGACGGGCTCCTCATGTGCCAGCTGACGACCCATGTCATAACGGCAGGCGTAGACGCTCTTGCCGTTCATGATGGAATCGGGGCGAGCGAAGTAGACCTGCTCAAAGATGCAGTTAGCAGGCTCTTCGGCGGCAGGCACGCCCTGCTCGGACACAAGGCCCTCGGAGCTGATGCGCAAGATCTCGCCGGGACGGACGTCGCGGACGTACTCGGCACCCACAATATCGAGCGCGCAGGTCTCAGAGGCGACGACCCAGCCGCCGGCGCGGGTGACATGGGTGGTGGCGTCAACCGTCGCGGCGCCGTCCTGCGACGGCAGCTGCGAAACGGATGCGGCATCGGCCTGGTCCAGGCCCTCGTCCACCAGCTTGCCCAGCACAAGCGGGCGAATGCCATGCGGATCGCGGAATGCGTAGAGCGCCTGCTCGTTGATGAGCGTCATGGCGTAGCCGCCGCGCACGAGCTCCATGGTCTTGCGAATACCCTCGCGCAGGTGGCCCGTACGCTGGGTAAAGTAGCCGATAAGCTTGGTCGCGACCTCGGAATCCGAATTGGAGAGGAACGGCACGCCCAGCTCGATCAGCTGGCGGCGCAGCTCGTCGGTGTTAACGAGGGTGCCGTTGTGCGCGAGCGCGATAATGACGCTATTGATGGTAGAGAGGTGCGGCTGAGAGGCTTCCCAGCTCTTGGCGCCGGCGGTGCCGTAGCGCACATGACCCACGGCCAGCTGACCGGAGAGCGTCGACAAGTCGGCATTGGAGAACACGCGGTCGAGCAGGCCCAGATCCTTGCGAACCATAACCGTACCGCCGTCACCCACGGCGATTCCCGCCGATTCTTGGCCACGGTGCTGCAGTGCACGCAGGCCAAAGTACGTCAGTCGAGCCACGTCGCGATCGGGCGCCCAAACACCAAAAACGCCGCATTCCTCATGCAGCTGGTCGGAGTCCGGATCATACGTCGACATGGCGTTCACCTGTCCCGCGGCACGCTCGGCCGCGCGGATGGTTTCTTGAGACATGGCATCCCCTCAGAGCCTCGTATTTTGGCGTTACCCGCCTTATTATACGCACGGCGCGACGCGCTCCCCAGCGCATGAGCAGCGCTTTTTAAAAGCCCACCGAGCTTATAATCCGTTTTGCGGCCAAACATTTTATTGGGCAATCGCCTCGGGTCCGACGATCCCGCACGCTTCCGTTGCGACGCGTCTCGCCCGCCGTTAGGGCTTACATTGTTGCAATTGGGTCGTTTGTCCTGTCTTTTGGCAGGTCGGCGGCGTATCCTTATAACCTGCAACAAAGCGAGAAAGGTTATGTATGGATCGAAATGAACTCGACCCCAGCGTCCCCAGCGCCACAGAGGTCAAGAAGATCCCCCTCATCATTAAGGTGTACGCCGTCCTGTGCATCCTTTCCGGCGTGGGCACGCTCCCGTCGGTCGCTGCCTTTATGTGGCAGGTCATCACGGCACTTGTTAACGGCAACGCCACCGAAAAGCTCGGCGACAACACGCTCGTCGCAGTCGGCCTTATCGTCGCCGGCATCATGCTCTCTGCGGCAAGTGCCGTCATCCTGATCATCTTTGGCCTGGACCTTATCAAAAACCAGCGCCGCAACGCCGCCCGCCTATCCTACATCCTTATTGCATTCACCGTCGTCGAGCTTTTGGTCGACGTGATGCTCCAGGGTATCGGACCGTTCTTGCTGCGTCCCGCTATTCAGCTCGGTATCCTCATCGCGCTTTCGGCTACCGTCGACCCCACGCTTCGTCAGGAGCGCGAGCTGCAGCGCCGCCTGCAGGAGATGCTCGACCGCGATGCCGCCGCCGAGGGTATGCTCGGCCGCGATGAGACCGGCGAAGGCTACATCAAGCTCAACTACTTCAACCTGTTCTGGGTATTCTTCGTCTGCTGCGTACTGGGACTTATCTTGGAGGACATCTGGCACATGACGGTCGACGACCCGGGCGTCTACCAGAACCGCGCCGGCATGCTGTTTGGCCCCTTCAGCCCCATCTACGGATTTGGCGCCGTGCTCATGACCATGGTGCTTAACCGCTTCTACAAAAAGAACCCCATCATTATCTTTTTGGTGAGCGCCCTGCTCGGCGCCAGCTTTGAGGTGTTCGTGGGCTGGTTTATGCAGACCGCGTTTGGCGTGGTCTCGTGGAGCTACTCGCACATAACGCTGTTCGGTTTGCCCGATCCGCTCGTGGTCCTCACGGGCGGACGCACCTGCACGGGCTTCGCCTGCCTGTGGGGCCTGGGCGGCCTCATCTGGATCAAGCTGCTGCTGCCGAGGTTGCTTAAGCTTATCAACAAGATCCCCTGGAAGAGCCGCTACTCGGCCACCGTCATCTTTACCGTTATCATGCTGGTCGACGGCGTCATGACGCTGCAGTCGCTCGACTACTGGTACCAGCGCGTTAACGGCACGGAGCCGGACATTCCCGTCGCACAGTTCTACGGAGAGCACTTCGATAACGAATACATGGAAAACCGCTTCCAGAGCATGACCATGAGCCCCAAGGATGCGACGCGCGTGTAGCGCTCACCGCGCCCAAAACGCAAAATGCCCGCCGGTATCACACGTACCGGCGGGCATTTTTATAAGCGATCCTTCTATCGACGCAATCCTCTACGCCTCGCACTCGACCTCGCTCACGCATTCGTTCTTAATGGTGCCAACGAGCGCCTGCAGCGCATCGACCACGTGTGGGCGAATGTCTCCGCCAATAAGCACGAGCATAATGTCATCGCCCACGGAAAGCTCGCCGCTTGCCAGCCACACGCGCACATAGCCGATACCCGGCATCGCGCGCGTCGCTTCGATGGCAGACCGCACCTTTTGAGCGTCGTAGTCAAAGACCATGCCGCCCACCCTGTGGCCTGGTGCCACGCCATCGGTCTCGACTCCGCGCACCTCGGCCTTGGGCGTCGCACGCACCACACCGTTATGCGTCAGATACATCCCGCAGCCTGCCGCCGAAGCATCGGCCTTGGCCTCGCACAGCCAAGCATCAATCGAAGGCATCAATTTGCCACTCTCAAGCATCGTTTCTCCCTTACCGTCGTCGAGTAGCCAATTTGGGACGGGGCTTTTAGCTACTCTCGAACAACTTATTCCTCGACCGGCGTGAGCACCATGACGGCGCGCGTGTTGCTCAGCGACAGCGAACGGCAGGTCACGAGCGTTACAACCTTAGTTGCCGAAGCGGCACGATCGGTGGCATCACTCGCCACGGCAGAAGCGCCGTCAAGCATCTCGGACAGGTAGTTCTTGAGTCCGTCGTCGCCCTCAAAATTGGGCGTGCGCGCCTTGGCATACGTGTCCTCGACAACTTTGGTCGCCAGTGGTCGCAGCTTATACGTAGCATCCCGTGTGATGTAATACACAAACTCGATGCTATCGAACGCTGCCTGGTCAGTCGTATCCGAAATCACGTTGAACATCGACCCATCGTTCATATGGTGGCCGTAGATCGTAGTCTGCTGGTCGACCATTCCCGGCGCGGTGTCATCGCTATCCAGGAAAATGGCACCGGACGCGTTAGCCGTACCGTCAAACAGCGTGTTGAGGTATTTGGAGTTGTTGTTGGTCTGCACCACGGGATAGTTGATATTGGTTCCCGGCACGTAAATCCAACCCACAATCTCGGGGTTCGTCTGAGCAAGCGCATCAAAGTCGATAATCGGCACGCCGCTGGCGTCCTTATCGCTTACATATTGCTTCTCGATTTTCTGATACGAATCGCTCGCCTGCTTATAGCCAATCTGGGCATTAATAAAGATAGCGGCGGCGGCGACAATCAGACCGATGCCCACGATGATAAGCAAGATGGGAATCACGGATCGGCGCTTTTTGCGCGGCGGCTCGGTGTAATCCGACGGCACAGCATGCGATGAAGACCGGGGCGGCTTCTTAGCGGAGCTATAAGACGAAGGACGATATGCGGCCGGAGCGTCCTGTCGACGATGCGTCGCCGGTGTCACGGGGCGCGGCGCACGCGGCTGCTGAGGAGAGGATGCCCGACCCTGCGGCGCGCGGGCTGCTCCCGACTTGGCTGGATCGGGAATCTGAGAAGCCTTGAATCGTTTTCCCTGATAGTCGGACATGGCTCTCCTTATGCTGCAAATGGACTGGCAGAGCGCTTAGGCGTCAGCCATCTCCTGCTTCATCTTCTCGATAATCTTGCGGTACTCGGGGTCGCAAGCGCCCAGAATCTGCGTGGCGTAGATGGCAGCGTTCTTGGCACCGTTAATGGCAACGCAGGCCACGGGCACGCCCGAAGGCATCTGCACCATCGACAGCAAAGAGTCCATACCGCCCAGGTCACTCGTCTTCATAGGCACGCCGATAACCGGCAGCGGCGTAAAGGCCGCCACGACACCACCAAGGTGAGCGGCCTTGCCGGCGGCGGCGATAATCACCTTGATGCCGCGATCGGCAGCAGTCGAGGCCCACTCATGGACCTTCGCCGGCGTGCGGTGTGCGCTTGCAATCACGAGCTCATAGGGCACGCCCAGCGCCTCGAACTCGGCGGTGCAACCTTCCATAACGCCCAGATCGGACTTGGAACCCATGATGATCCCGACAACCGGCTTCTGATCTGCCATAAACAAAGACCTCCTGTTGAGAGCGGTGACGCGGCGAATCCGCGACCCTTAACTACTGAGAGTAGTATAGCTGCTCCCGTCCCTGCGGTCTTTGTGGTGGCGGCTGAGCCTTTCCCTCGGGAACTGGGCTTCGCGAAGTTTCCCGAGGGAAAGGCTCAGCCGCCACCCTGCGACCTACCGAGGATTGTTATGACGTACGCTGGCTGAAATAAATGAGTTCCGGTTGCTTCGCAAAGTCGCTCAGATAATAAACCCAACCCGCCGCGGGGCACCCGGGGACCTACCGGGGATTGCTATGACGTACGTTGGCTGATTTGGTTTGGAATGAGATGTTGACGGCAGTCAATGGGCACAATTGCCCCGGATGCATTTTATGATGCACCTAAATGTCTGCCTTCATCCTTATAGATTGTCCAGGTAGTCGTCGGCATCATAGGTAAGGCTGTAGGCTTTATTCAGGATGCGCACGAGCTCCTGAGCATCGTGCTCGCCGAGCGCTGAGAGTTGCTTCGAGAGCGATGCCACACTCTCGGCATTTTTTTTCGCCGCAAAATCGCGGCCTTCCTCGGTGATGCTCACCAACACACGCCGACGATCGTTTTGATCAGTCCTGCGCTGAATATAGCCCTTGCTCTCGAGTGACTCCAAGATGTGCGACATACGCGCACGGGAGAATTTAAGCTTCTTGGCGATCTCGGAGGGAATGACATCGTCGTCCACGCCAGACAAATACTGCAGGACCGGGGTCTCACCCACGCTGGCGCCACCAGCAGCACTTAACGATCCTTTGGCCAAGGAGCGCGAGTACACAATTAATTTTCTGGCAACGTCATCGTAGTCCACCGAGTATTAAGTCCTTTACTTACCAAACAGATCTTTAGATTAGTTGCTATGCGCAACAATTTTTATAGTAACCCACAACTCATGAATATTTCTACTCATTCTTCTTTCGCGCCATAAGCTCCTCAACGTTAACACCCGCCGCCTCGAGGATGCGCTCGACGTTCTTCTTTGCATTGCTCGTGCCGATCTTGAGGATGATGGAGACGGGAGCACCCACCGCCAGGCACGCAATGCCAACGGGAACGCCCCAGCCGGGCCCTCCTTGATAGCCCCACATGCCGAGCAAAAATCCAATCGCTACCAACGAATACCCCAAGCGCAGCCAAACATTGAGGCGCTGAATGGCATCGGTCTGAAGCTTAGCCTCTCGAATGAGGTCCTCTTTCGAAAGATCGTGCCCGTGTTTCTCGTGCATTCGGTTCTCCTTTAGAAACGAGCCGCCATGTCATCTTTCAAGAGCAATATAGCGTATGTCGTGTAAGGCGATGGAGGCCATGGGCTATATCGCTCTTGAAGGACGGCAGGCAACGAGCCAGTCTCCTGTGCCGCCCAAGCAGCAAACGAACGATGAGCGAAAGGCCGCGCGGCGCAAGCCGGCACGGCCTTTCGCAATTGGCAAAGAGCTGTCGATTAGTACGTCAGCGCCGGATCGAAGAAGCCAATAACAACGCCCACGAATGCGATCACAACGAGGATCAGCATCATGACGATGGGGTTGACCTTCTTCTTGGTCATCATGTACCAGCAGAAGACGATGAAGATCATGGGCAGCAGGTGCGGATAGATTCCGTCGAGCGTGTCCTGGAACTTACCGCCGCCGGGCAGCAGCAGGTTGGGGTTGCAGCTGATTGAGACCCAAGTTGCGCCCACGGCACCGATGACCATGGTACCGACCATCACGATGGAATCACGCAGAGCCTTGGCCTTGGGGCCGACGAGGGCCTCGACTGCCTTGCCGCCGAGTTCATAGCCCTGGTTGTAGGCAAAGCGCATGCCGAGGAACATGAGCAGGTTCCACACGACGATATAGAAGATAGCGCCGAGCGGGGAGCCGCCGGTCGAGAGACCGAGGGCGATACCGAGCAGGATCGGGATCAGGGTACCGACGATCAGCGAGTCGCCAAGGCCGGCGAGCGGGCCCATGAGGCCGGCGCGGATGCCGTTGATGGCGTCGTCATCGATGGCCTCGCCGTTCGCGCGAGCCTCCTCGAGGCCGGCGGTGACGCCGACAATCATGGTTCCGATCTGCGGCTCGGTGTTGAAGAACGCGGAGTAGGTCTGAAGGGCCTGCTTCTGCTCCTCGGGCGTGTCGTAGAGCTCCTCGACAATCGGAAGCATAGCGCACAGGTAACCGAAGGTCTGCATGTGCTCCTGCGAGAAGCAGGTCAGGTTGCCATAGGACCAGTTACGGAACGACTTGGCAAGCGTTTTCTTAGAGAGCTTTTTCTTCTCTGCCATTAGATGTCCTCCTCTTCCTCATCATCGGAGCCCGAGGCGATAGCTGCCTTGGGAGCGTTTGCGAGGTCGATCTTGAGCGAAGCGATCTCATAGTTGATCAGGGCGAAGAAGCAGCCGATGCCGGCAGCGGCGATCAGGTTGCAGCCCATAACAGCGGACAGGGTGAAGCCGAAGAAGAACGTCAGGAAGTCCGTGGGCTTAGAGATGACCTGCTTGAGCAGGATGGCGATACCGACGGTAGGCAGCAGCGAGCCGACGGTGAACAGCGTCTTCATCGCGATGCCGTCCATGGGCATGTAGGTCTTCATGAGGTCGACCATGGCGGTGCCGCCCATGGTGATGATGAACGTCGGGAGGAACGAGCAGATGATGTGACCGATCCAAGGCAGAACGTTGTTGACCAGGTAGAGCTTGTGGAGATCGCCCTTCTCGAGCCACTTCCAGCCCATGCCCTGCCACACCAGGTTGATGGTGGCGGTGCCATAGAAGAGCACAGTGCCGAGCGTGCCGACGGCGGCGCCGAGGGATGCGGCCATGCCGGCAGCCTCAGCGGAGGCGGGATCGATGCCCGAGTTCTTGATGGCGAGGATCGCCAGCGGGATACCGATATAGGACACGGCGCGGACGTCGGCGGAGACGGTTCCGCCAGGGGTCACGAGAGCGATGTAGACAACCTGGATGGCAGCACCGACGAGGATGCCCGTCTGTATATCGCCCATGATGATGCCGACGACGAGGCCGGCGACCAGAGGACGACCCAGAGTGTAGTTGCCAATCGTCGTGCCGCCCATGCCAGGCAGTGATGCCAGGCAGGCGAACAGGCCGAACAGCGCGGCTTGGAATGCATTGATTGCCATGCTTTCCCCTTTCTTTATTCCTCAGCCCCTTTCCCCAAGGGCTGTAGGTACCAAAATGCGGCTGGCGCCTAACTAGAAGCCAAACTGACCGCGGAACTTGGGCCACTCACCGATGGACTTCTCCTTGATGAGAGCGAACTCGACAGTATAGCCCGCATTGGTGAGGTCCTCGAGTGCCTGGGCCTCTTCCTGCGTGATCGACTGGTTGTTGCCGAGCTTGGTGGTGCCGGGACGATCGTTGCAGGGACCGACGATGATGCGGTCCATGCCGGGCTTAAAGCCAAAATCGACGAGAAGTTCCTTCATGTCGAGCGGGTTCTTGGTAATCAGGAAGTACTTGGTGTCGGACTTGAGAACCTTCTCGGAGACCTCCTTAAAGTGCTCCTTGGTCCACACGAACGTCTTCTTGCCCGAGGCGCTCTTGTAGGCCTCCTTGAGCACGGGGTTCGATGCCGCGGCGTCGTTGACGGCGATAAGACCGTCGCAGGGATACTCGAGGGCCCAACGGGTAACGGTCTGTCCATGGATCATGCGGTCGTCAATGCGGATGAACGAAATCATGCGTCTTCCCTTTCCTTATCACCGGGGGTCTTTCCTCTTAACCCCCGTTCCATCACAAAAATTGGGGCGGATGCGCCGCCTAGATGTCGTCGTCCTCGTCGTCGGCGTCATCGGTCGGGACCACGAGCTCGGACATACCGTTCTTGCCCTCCTGCAGCATCATCTGCTTGAGGAAATCCAGGTCCATGGTGGCAAGTCCCATCATGGCGGTCATAACCATGGGTAGGTTCATGCCGCCGAAGGCAATGGTGTGAGCGAGCAGGCCCTTCTCGGACAGCGTGTTCATGGCATTGGTGAGCGGCGATCCGCCCAGGATGTCACCAAGCAGGACAACCTCGTCATCGGCGGTAACAGGAGCGAGCATCGCCTTGACGTTCTCGACATACTCGTCAGCGCCCATGCCGTCCACGAGACTCGTCGACAAGATGTTCGGGGCGTCATTGCCGAGCATCTTGAGGACACTGTGCAGTCCGGGAGCGAGCGTTCCGTGACTGACCATTACCAGATACCGCATGCGGTCTCCTCTCGACCTGCCGTGTATCGCACGGCTTTGCTTTTTGCCGAGATTATTGTTGCGCTGGGGCATGTTCGGTACAAGAAAATAATTGCGAACGGCAACTATTCATCGGTTAACGGTAGCAACTATTTTTGTGCCTAAATTATTTTTTCTTCTAATTATTTTTAAAATCGCAGGTAGATTGCCTGGTAAATGTTTTATGTTCCTTATGTACCATACATACCAACAAGAATCGTGCTTGACATCACCGGTTTGTCCCGCAGTGTCAGACCATGTCACGTATGCTCACGACATGGAGGTACCCTATGGACATGATCTCGTTTCTCGCCGCCGAACCCTTCGATCGCAGCGGTGATACGCCGCTCTATGTCCAACTTAAACATCGAATCGCCCTGCTTATCGCCAGCCAGGCGTTCGACACCAAGACGCCGCTGCCACGTGAGCTCGAAATCTGTGAGCGGCTGGAGTTATCGCGCGCGACCGTGCGCCGTTGCTTTCAGGATCTCGTCATCGAGGGGCGCGTGGTGCGCAAGCGCGGCCAGGGCACGTTCATCAAGCCCCAAACCTCAGCACCCGGCATCGACTTGGCCCTGAATTTCAGCGCGCGGATGCGCGAAGCGGGACGGGTTCCGAGCTCGCAGATTCTCGCCTTTTCAAGCATACTGGCCGTCCGCGGCATCGCCTCTGGGCTCAAAGTGCCCGAAGGGACACCCGTCTGGGAGATTCGCCGCCTGCGTCTCGCCAACGACAAACCCATGGAGCTCAACTACGTCTATATCCCCGTGTCACTTTGCCCCGAGCTCACACGCAAAGACGTGGATGGCTCGCTCTACGCCTACATCGCGGAAAAGACCGGCATCCTGCCCGCAAGCGTCGATGCCGTCTACGAGGCGGTCAACCTCGACAAGCATGAGGCGCGCCTTTTGGGACAGAACACCGGTAAGGCGGCGATGCGCATCGTGCGTTCGACCTACGACAAGACGGGAACCCCGTTCGAGGTAGGCGTGCTCATCAGCTGCGACGGTCAGGCAAAGCTGCACGTGCACATCGCCGCCGACAAAACAACCTTCACCGCCACAGCCCAATAAATCCAAAACGTGGGCGCCGTCGCTCAAACGAACGACGGCGCCCACGCTCACTTTTTATTCAGCCCTAGTCATCGCGCAAAGCCCCTTCGGCAGCACACGGTGCGGCCAAGTCACCGCAGGCCGGGGCGGGAGGCGGACCTTTCTCTCGGAAAACTTCGCGAAGCCCAGTTTCCGAGAGAAAGTGTCCGGCTGCCGCCCCGGCCGACCAAGTCACATTACACCGTGTGCTGTGGCAGGTCCTGCAGGGCGATGACGTCCATGCCCATGTCGTTGGCGCTGCCGTGACCCTGCTGGTCCTCGCGCACCGCCTCGATGGCACTCACATACGTGTTAGCGGCAGACATCGCGGTCACGCAGGTCACACCGCGGCGCACTGCCTCGGTGCGCAGCAGATAGCCGTCGCCGCGCGAGCCCGGACCGTACGGCGTGTTGATGATCACCGCGATCTTACCATCGGCGATGAGGTCGCCGATGTTGGGGCGCTCGCCGTCGTGCGGGCCGCTGATCTTCTCCACGATCTCGCACGTCACGTTGCCGCCGCGCAGCACGCGCGCCGTGCCCTCGGTAGAGCAGATATCAAAGCCCAGGTAGCGCAGGATGCGCGCGACCGAAAGGATGTGACGCTTGTCGCGGTCGCACACGCTGATGAATACCTTGCCGGCGCTCGGGTCGGGCAGCTTGTAGTCAATCGCCAGCTGCGTCTTGGCGTATGCCTCGGGATAGCTCTTGGCGATACCCATGACCTCGCCCGTCGACTTCATCTCGGGCCCCAGGATAACGTCGGCGCCCGGGAAACGGCCCCAGGGCATAACGGCTTCCTTCATGCAGAACCAGTCCAGCTGACGCTCGTCGCTCGGCAGGCCCAGGCTCGCGATAGAATCGCCCGCCATGATGCGCGCCGCGCACTTGGCCAGCGGCACACCGGTGGCCTTGGAGATAAACGGCACGGTACGGCTTGCGCGCGGGTTGGCCTCGATCACGTAAACGGTCTCGCCCTTAATGGCGTACTGCACGTTGACCAGGCCGCGCACGCCCAGCGCCATCGCGATGCGGCGCGTGGTCTCACGGAGCTTCGCCTGCAGGCTCTCGCTAAAGCTAAACGGCGGGATGCAGGTCGCGGAGTCACCGGAGTGAATACCGGCCTCCTCGATATGCTCCAGGATACCGCCGATGTAGACCTCCTCGCCATCGCACAGGGCATCGACATCGGACTCGATCGCACCCTCCAGGAAGCGGTCCAGATACACCGGGTAGTCGGGGCTAATGCGCGCAGCCTCGGCCATGTAATCGCGCAGATGCTCGGCATCGTAGGCGATCATCATGCCACGGCCGCCCAGCACGTAGCTCGGACGCACCAGCAGCGGGTAGCCAATATGCGCGGCCACGGCCTCGGCCTCCTCAAACGAGGTTGCCTGGCCCGCCGGCGGGTACATGATGCCCAGCTTGTCGAGCAGAGCGGCGAAGCGCTCGCGGTCCTCGGCAAAATCGATGGCGTCGGGCTTGGTGCCCATAATGTTCACGCCGCTCTCCTCGAGCATGCGCGCCAGCTTAAGCGGGGTCTGGCCGCCGAGCGTCACCACGACGCCGTCGGGACGCTCAACGTCAATGACGTCCATGACGTCCTCGTAGGTGAGCGGCTCAAAGTACAGGCGGTCGGACGTGTCGTAGTCGGTCGAGACGGTCTCGGGGTTGCAGTTGACCATGATGGTCTCAAAGCCGCGGGCCGCCAGCGCATAGCTCGCATGCACGCAGCAGTAGTCAAACTCGATGCCCTGGCCGATACGGTTGGGTCCGGCGCCCAGAATCATCGCCTTGGGCTTGTCCGCCGGCGTGGTCTCGTCGGGAGCCACGCACTTCTTGGCATCCGGGCTCGTGCGGTAGATGTTCTCGTACGTCTTGTAGTGGTACTCCGTGGCGCTCGAGAACTCGGCCGCGCAGGTATCGACCGTCTTCATGCTGGGAACCACGCCCAGACCCTTGCGATAGGCGCGCACAAAGCGCTCGTCCGAGCCGGTCAGCGCGGCAATCTCGGCGTCGCTCGTGCCGTACTGCTTGAGCAGGCGCATCGCGTCGGCGTCGATATCCTCCACGCGCAGGCCGCGGATGCTCTCCTGGACCTGCACCATGTCGTTGATACGGTTGAGGTACCACGGATCGATACCGCAGATGGCATGGATGTGGGCGATGTCCCAGCCACGGCGCAGGGCCTCGACCACAAAGAAGATGCGGTGCTCGGTCGGGGTTGCCACGGCCTGAGCGAGCTCATCGTCGCTCAGCTTGTCGGCACCCTCCTTGCCACCGGCGCAGATGCCCTGGTGAACGTCCTCCAGTGAGCGCATGGCCTTGCCGAAGGCCTCCTCAAAGGTGCGGCCGATCGCCATAATCTCGCCCACGGCCTTCATGCGCGTGGTGAGCGTGGGGTCGGTACCCTTAAACTTCTCGAAGGCAAAGCGCGGCACCTTGACCACGCAGTAGTCGATCGTGGGCTCAAAGCAGGCGGGCGTTGCCTTGGTGATGTCGTTGACGATCTCGTCGAGCGTGTAGCCCACGGCCAGGCGAGCGGCGGCCTTGGCGATGGGGAAGCCCGTGGCCTTGGAGGCCAGTGCGGACGAACGGCTCACGCGCGGGTTCATCTCGATGACGATCAGGCGGCCGGTCTGGGGGTTCACGGCAAACTGCACGTTGGAGCCGCCGGTCTCGACGCCGATCTTCTCCAGAATGGCGAGCGACGCGACACGCATGCGCTGATACTCAAGGTCGGAGAGGGTCTGCGCTGGCGCCACGGTGATGGAGTCGCCGGTGTGCACGCCCATGGGGTCGAGGTTCTCGATGGAGCACACGATGATGCCGTTGCCGGCGTGGTCGCGCATGACCTCCATCTCATACTCTTTCCAACCCTCGATGGACTCCTCGACCAGCACCTCATGGGCAGGCGAGAGCTCAAGGCCCTGGCTCACGATGGAGACGAGCTCCTCGTGGGTATGCGCGATGCCGCCGCCGGCGCCACCGAGGGTAAAGCTCGGGCGCAGTACGCAGGGATATCCCACGCGCTCGGCGATAGCCTCGGCGTCGGCCACGCTGTAGGCATAGCCCGAGCGCGCGACCTCCAGGCCGATCTCGGCCATGGCCTCGTTAAAGAGTTTGCGGTCCTCGCCGCGCTCGATAGCGGCCAGGTCGCAGCCGATCATCTCGACGCCGTACTTGTCGAGCGTGCCGTCCTTTGCCAGCTCGACGGCGGCGTTCAGACCGGTTTGGCCGCCCAGCGTGGGCAGCAGCGCGTCCGGGCGCTCTTTCTTGATCACGCGCTCGATAAACTCGGCGGTGATAGGCTCAACATAGGTGCGGTCGGCCAAGCCCGGGTCGGTCATGATGGTCGCCGGATTGGAGTTGACCAGGATGACCTCAAAGCCATCCTCCTTGAGCACCTTGCAGGCCTGGGCGCCGGAGTAGTCGAACTCGCAGGCCTGGCCAATAACGATGGGGCCCGAACCAATAACGAGGATGCGCTTGATGTCAGTACGTTTAGGCATGTTAGTTCTCCTCGGTCGCAGCGTTCTCGGACTCGGCGAAATTCCAGCCGGCGAGGCGGTCCTTCGCGGTGTCGATGTCCAGGTAGTTCTCCTCGCCGTCCATGAGTCGCGTAAAGGCGGTAAAGAGATAGTGGGCATCGGTGGGGCCGGGCGAAGCCTCGGGGTGGTACTGGACCGAGAAACACGGGGCGTCGAGCAGCTGGATGCCCTCGGCGGTGCCGTCGTTGAGGTTCACATGTGTCAGGCGAATGCGACCAAAGCGCTCGTTCATCACGACCGGCGCGACGCCGCGACGCACCCAGGCGCGCAGGTCGCCATCGGCCGCATGCTCGGTTTCGCCGCCGGAAAGCTCCGGAATCAGTTTGCCCAGACTGGGGAACAGCAGGCCAAAGCCGTGGTTTTGCGCGGTGATCTCCACGCGACGGCTCACCAGATTCATAACCGGCTGGTTACCGCCACGGTGGCCGAATTTAAGCTTTTCCATTTGGGCGCCGCAGGCCAAGCTGATCATCTGGTGACCCAGGCAAATACCAAAGACCGGCACCTTGCCGATCAGCTGCTGCACCTGCTCGTAGGTCTCCACCACGGCATCGGGGTCGCCGGGGCCGTTGGACAAAAAGACGCCATCAGGATTCATGTCGAGCACCTGCTGGGCGAGCGTATCCCACGGCACGACGGTGAGGTCGCAGCCGGCACGGACCAGGCCCTCCAGAATACCGCGCTTCACACCGCAGTCGTAGGCGACCACTTTGTGACGGGCAGGAGCGGCAGCCACAAGCGCAAAGCCATGCGTGGCAGGCAGGTCGGCGGCCACAAACTCGTGAGGCGCGGGACAGCTCACGGTCTTGACCAGGTTCTCGCCCACCAGCGTGGGCGCTGCATCCAGACGCTCGGCGAGCTCGTCGACGTCGAAGATCTCTGTCGAGATAATGCCCATCTTGGAACCATTGTC
Source organism: Collinsella sp. CLA-AA-H302 (assembly GCF_040093305.1). Taxonomy (NCBI): domain Bacteria; kingdom Bacillati; phylum Actinomycetota; class Coriobacteriia; order Coriobacteriales; family Coriobacteriaceae; genus Collinsella; species Collinsella sp. CLA-AA-H302. The sequence continues at coordinate 11,031 of NZ_JBBNJW010000008.1, read as the reverse complement.
GCGCAGATGGCGCACCAGAGCGCGGGTGTCGACACCCTCGATAGCGACGATGCCGTGAGCGCGCAGGTACTCCGGCACGCTGACGGCCGAGCGCCAGTTAGAAGGCGTGGCGCACATGTCGCGAACGATCATGCCGCGCATAGCCGGAGCGCTCGCAGGGCGCACGGCGTCGCCGGGGAAGGCCGACTGGACATCGGTCTCGTCGATACCGTAATTGCCGATCTGCGGATAGGTCATGGTTGCAATTTGGCCGGCATAACTCGGGTCGGTCATGACCTCAAAGTAGCCCTCAAGCGAGGTGTTGAAGCAGACTTCGCCGGTCGCGGTGCCCTCGGCGCCGCATGCACGTCCATAAAAAATGGTCCCATCCTCAAGATACAGGATACAGGGACCGCAGGTGCCCTTGCTGGTTTTGGCCAGCATACGCTGGCAAAGCTCGCTGGGCGCGAAGGTGCGGGCGGCAGCGCCCGCGGTATGGTTGTTCGCCATAATTCTCCTTCCCGGTCTCACAGGACCGGCTTAAAGGTGTGTAGTTAGGCCTCGCGGTATTGTAACCGCAAGCATGCCTCATGGCGTTAATTTCATCAAATTGTTTACGAAATGATAATTATGACTTTCTATGCATAATAATTTTTCTGGGACGAGGATTAAAAAATCATCCCGCGGGGCTTGTGGCTCACGCGGGATGATGGCGTCTTACTTTTTCTTGTCCTGTTCCAGCAGATCGGACGGCGTTCGGTCGGGCTTGCCGCCGCGGAAAATCTCGCGACCATGCAGACGATGTTCCAGGTCACGTTCGGCCTTTTCCTCGTCAATCTTGGTCTGGCTCACCACCGGGTCCTCGATCAGCGACGAAACCGAGTTCACCTGTTTTTGAATGCGCTCGGCAATGGTGTCGTCCATGCTTACGATACGCATCTTCCAGTCGATACTCGTGGCGTTGGATGAGCTCTTGGTCCACACGAACGTCAAAATGGCGCTCTGATGACCCCGCGCGGGAAACATGCCAAAAAAGGAATCGTGCTGAATGTTGCTGTCCTCGTCGATATAGGCGTGAACGTTATACACCACGCGGTCAATTTTGTCGTTGAGCAGGGCGTTGGTCGCAAGCGCCGCGGCCTGGACCTGCCCGTTGGACAGCAGCTCGAGCTCATTGGCAGACGACGTGTCCAGCACCGTCACCTCAACCGTACCCGTGCGCTCATCGGCCTCGTCGACAGAAAAATCGAGCGGGAACTGCGTAAAGCCGTTGCCCCATTCGAGTCCACCCTTGAGCGCCGTCGAAACGGTATCGACCGAAACGCTCTCGGACAGGTTGGCGGTGTTCAGGCGACGCATCACGCCGTAGCCAATCTGCATGCCCACGATCAGCACCAGAATACCGATGACCACGGCCATCGCGGTCTTCGTAATGGTATGGCTCACCTGCGAGCCCGAAGGATCGTCCTCGGACAGCGGGTCGATATGTTTTGCCTGGCTCGCGCGGTCCTCGCTGCGCAGCTGCGCTAGCGCCGCTTTGTCACCGCGCTTGGCCGCAGCCTCCTTCTCACGCATGCGCTCGGTTCGCTTTTTGGCAAGCGTGGGATCCAAGACACCGGATGCATCGATTTCGGAGAATAACTCCGTCACTTCTTCCGGAGTCAAAGGGTTCTTGTCAGCCATAAACTTCCTGTCATATCAATCAGTCGAGCTCGTGCGCACGCGCACCTTCGAACTGCATTCGATAGTAACGGGCATAGGTGCCGCCACGGGCGAGAAGCTCCTCGTGCGTGCCACGCTCCACAACGCGACCATGCTCAACGGTCGCAATCTCATCGGCATGCTTAATGGTCGAAAGACGATGGGCGATGATAATCGTGGTGCGGCCGCGTGCCAGCTCTTCGAGTGACTCCTGCACCGCTTCCTCGCTCTCGTTATCCAAAGCACTCGTCGCCTCGTCCAAAATCAGGATCTTGGGGTTCTTGAGAAACACACGCGCAATGGCAACGCGCTGCTTTTGGCCGCCCGAAAGACGGCTGCCGCGCTCGCCCACGACCGTGTCATAGCCCTGTGGAAGCGACTCGATAAAGGCATCGATGTTGGCGCGACGGGCGGCCTCGGCGATCTCTTCTGCCGTAGCGCCCGGCTTGCCGTAGGCGATGTTCTCGCCGATTGTTCCGTCAAACAGGTAGACATCCTGCTGCACCAGGCCGATGGCGCGGCGCAGGCTCTGCTGCGTCACATCGCGCACGTCCTGGCCGTCGATGCTAATGGATCCGGCAGCCACGTCATAAAAGCGCGGCAGCAGCGAACAGGTCGTGGACTTGCCGCCGCCCGAAGGGCCAACCAAAGCGATGGTCTGCCCGGGCTTGATGGACAGATTCATATGGTCGATAACGGGACGCTCTTCGGCATCACCCTCGCCCAGCTCAACGTCCTCGTAGTTAAAGCACACGTCGTGATAATCCACGGCGCCGGCAGTCACCTGCAGATCCGTGGCGCCCGGCTTGTCCTGGATATCCGGCGCGGTCGAGAGCACCTCGTCCATACGCTTAAAGCCGGCGATAGCCTTCTGATACGTTTCGGCCGAATTGACGAGTGTCTCGAGCGGCGTGCAGAACAGCGAAATATAGAGTGCAAAGGTCGCCATATCGACCGCCTGCAGCTGTCCCTGGGCGACCAGCCAGCCGCCCAGCAGTACCACGATCACATAGAGCACACCCGAGAGCAGGCCATACGTCGCAGTATAGACGCCCATGGCGTGATACATGTTCTCCTTGGACGAAAGATAGCGATTGTTGGAGGCGCGGAACTTGAAGCGTTCGGTCTCCTCATTGGCAAAGCTCTTGACCACGCGCATACCCGCCAGCGAATCCTGCAGCTGCGCATTGATGCCGCTGATCTTTTTGCGGTTGTCGCTAAAGACCTCGCGCATGCGCATGTTCTGCCAAAACATGATGACCGCAAACGCCGCCGTCACCACGGCCATAGCGAGCGCCAGCACCGGGGCGATGGTAAAGAGGATCACAAACGAGCCGATAATCTCGATGCCGCAGATGATGATCCACTCGGGCACGTGGTGTGCCGCCTCGCAGATATCGAACAGGTCGTTGACCACGCGGCTCATCATATCGCCCGAGCTGTTGCGGTCAAAGTACGCAAAGCTAAAGCGCTCATACTGGTCAAACAGGTCCTCGCGCATTTTGGACTCCATACGCGCGCCCATCACGTGACCCCAATAGCTCACAAAATAGCGGCAGGCGCAGCGGACGGCATACATCAGCACCAAGCCCACCGCAATCATGCCGAGCGCCTGCATAATGACAGCCTGACCCTGAGTAAAGAGCCCACCGGTCAAATTGCGCAGGATAATGGGGAACGCCAGGTCAATGGCGGCAAGCACCAGAGCACAAACAGTATCGGCAACAAAAAGCCCCATCTGGGGCTCGTAATACGAGAGAAACCTTTTAAACATGCAATCCTCGAAGAGAAATAAATAGCGTGAGAAATCCGGTTGAACCGGTCAGGCTGAAAACAAAGCGTCCCAACAAGCATAACGCCGATGTTCTGGCAGCGTCAGCGAAAACGTCCCTAAGCGAGCAAGGTGCCTTGAAAGAGGAGCGACGCGTACTTCGGTACGCGAGCGACGATTGAAAGGCAGATTGCCGCTTAGGGGCGTTTGCAGCGTCGACTCGTTACGCGGTTTGGTAAAACCGCGTAACCTAGAGCTCCGCACCCCCAAGGCGATGCGCGATGCTATCGCAGGCCAAGGCGCCCACGACGGTCTTGGCGTCTTCGATCTTGCCGTCGAGCACGGCGTCGATCAGCTCGTGCAGCGGCACCAGGTCCACGTTGACAAACTCGTCATCATCGGGGTTGGGCGCATCAAACTCGAGCTTGGTAGCCAAGTAGATGTGGATGATCTCATCGCAAAAACCGCAGGACGTGACAATCGACGTCAAAAAGCGAATGCGACCAGCCCTAAAGCCCGTCTCCTCATGCAGCTCGCGTTTGGCGCAATCGAGCGGGTCCTCGCCTGGATCGAGCTTGCCGGCGGGAATCTCGACCGTCACGCGGTCGATAGCGGTGCGGTACTGACGCACCAGTACGATCTTGCCGCTCTCGGTCAGCGCCACAACGGCCGCCGCACCCGGATGGCGAACGATATCGCGGGCGCTGCGGCGACCGTTGGGCAGCTCAACCTCAAGACGGTGGACGTCGAGGATCTTGCCCTTCCAGGCGCACTCCTCCGAAAGAATCTTCTCGTGCAGCTCGGCATCGTGCGGGTCGTCGTCGCCCAGCACCAGCGCCGGCTCGTCAGCGACCTCGCCGCCAGGCTCGCCCTCGGCGTGCCCATACATGCGGCTGTCCTCTTCAACGATCTGCGCATCCACGAGCTCTTCGTTCTTCTCGTCCATCCGTCTCATTCCTCTCGGATTTTAGGCATCCCAGGCGTCGCGGCCGCGCAGCGCGCGCAGGCCGATGTCGTGGCGCAGGGTCTTGCCTTCAAAATCAATCTTCTCGCAGGCCTCGTAGGCAAGGTTGCGAGCGTTCTCGAACGTGTCACCCAGAGCGGTCACGGCAAGCACGCGGCCACCATTGGTCACGAGCTGGCCGTCCACCACGGCAGTGCCCGCGTGGTACACGGTCACGTTCTCCATGACCTCGGCATCGGCGATACCGGTGATGACCTTGCCCTTCTCGTAGCTGCCGGGATAGCCCGCGCTCGTCAGGACAACTGCCACAGCCCACTCGTCACGCCAGTCGAGCTCAATCTGATCGAGCTCGCAGTTGGCGCAGGCGAGCATGACCTCAACCAGGTCGTTCTTAAGGCGCGGCAGCACGACCTGCGTCTCGGGGTCGCCAAAGCGGGCATTGAACTCCAGCACCTTGGGGCCGGCAGGCGTGAGCATAAAGCCGCCATACAGGCAGCCGCGGTAGTCGATGCCCTCGGCAGCGAGCTCGGCAACGGTCTGCTCCATGACCTTCACCATGGTGGCGTGCTCCTCGTCGGTCACGATGGGCACCGGGCTGTAGACGCCCATGCCGCCGGTGTTGGGGCCCTTGTCGCCCTCGAGGGCGCGCTTGTGGTCCTGCGAGGTGGCCATGGGGCGCACGGTCTTGCCGTCGGTAAAGGCCAGCAGCGAACACTCGGGACCAACCAGCATCTCCTCAATGACAACGGTGTTGCCGGCATCACCAAAGGTACCGCCAAAGCACTCGCGCACGGCCTCTTCGGCCTGCTCGAGCTCAGTCGCCACGATAACGCCCTTGCCTGCGGCCAGGCCGTCAGCCTTCACGACCAGCGGGGCACCCTGCTCGCGCACATAGGCAAGAGCCGAAGCCTCGTCAGTAAACGAGCCGTAGGCGGCCGTCGGAATGCCGGCGCGCTCCATGAGCTGCTTGGAGAATAGCTTGGAGCCCTCCATCTGAGCACCCTCGGCACCCGGACCAAAGCAGGGAATACCCGCCGCGCGCACGGCGTCGGCCACGCCCGCCACGAGCGGAGCCTCGGGGCCAATCACCACGAGTCCGCATCCATGGCTCTGGGCAAACGCCGCCACGGCCGCAGGATCGCAATCGTCGAGAACCACGTTCTCGCCGCAGCTCGCGGTGCCGCCGTTACCCGGCGCAATGTAGAGCTTGCCGGCGCGCGGTGATGCTGCGAGCTTAGCTGCCAAAGCGTGCTCGCGGCCGCCGCTGCCCAACAACAGGATGTCGATGGTTTGAGTGTCCGCCTTCAAGGGTGCCTCCTCTATGGATGAATGGCTCGCTCCGCGCGAGCCCTTTGCAAGCAAATATACCCCTCGGCCGCCCGCTTGGGCTGCAAAGGGGTATATCGCAATAACCGAATAGTGCCGATTACTTCCAGAATCGGTTGATGATCTGTTCGCGATCGGCGCCGACGCCAATGAACGTCACGCGGGTGTGTGCCAGATCCTCGATAAACGCCACGTAGTCCTGAGCCTCCTGCGGCAGCTCGTCAAAGCTGCGGCAACCGGTGATATCGCACTTCCAGCCAGGGAGCTCCTCGTAGATGGGCTTGGCCTGCTCAAAGCGCACCTGATGCTCGGGCACGCTCGTGTAACGTTCGCCGTCGACGTCGTAGGCCACGCACACCTTGATGGTGTCGAAGGCCGAAAGCACGTCGAGCTTGGTCAGGGCGATATCGGTGAGACCGTTGACACGCGAGGCGTAGTTGGCGATGGGGCCATCGAACCAACCGCAGCGACGGCGACGGCCGGTGGTCACGCCGTACTCATAGCCTTCCTCGGTCAGCGTGTGGCCGGCCTCGGACTCATAGGAAAGCTCGGTGGGCATGGGGCCCGAACCGACGCGGGTGATATAGGCCTTCATGACGCCCAGCACGCGGTCGACGTTCTTCATGCCGACGCCGGAACCGGTAATGGCGCCACCAGCGGTGCAATTAGAAGACGTCACGTACGGATAGGTGCCGTGATCGATGTCGAGCAACGTCGCCTGGGCGCCCTCAAACAGCAAATCCTTGCCCTCATCGATCATGTTGTTGAGCAGCAGGCTCGTCTCGGTGATGTAGGGGCGCAGACGCTCGGCCATGGGCAGGTACTCATCGCAAATCTGATCCACGGTGTAGGTGGGCAGGTTGTAGATGAGCTCCAGCTCGGGGTTCACGCGGGCAAGAGCGGTCTCCAGCTTATCGCGGAACAGTGCCTCGTCCAGCATGTCTTGCATGCGCAGGCCGATGCGGGCCATCTTGTCCTGGTAGCACGGACCGATGCCGCGCTTGGTGGTACCGATGTTCTTCTTACCGAGCTTCTGCTCAAAGGCGCCATCCAGATCAATGTGGTACGGCATGATGATGTGCGCGTTGCCACTGATCTTGAGATTCTTGGTGGTGATGCCGTCGGCCTCGAACATGTCGATCTCCTCAAGGACAACCTTGGGGTTGACGATGCAGCCGTTACCGATCACCGACACGTGGTCGGAATACATGATGCCGGAGGGCACCTGGTGCAGGCCGTACTTCTTGCCGTTGACGACGATGGTGTGGCCGGCGTTGTTGCCGCCCGAATAGCGCACGACGGCATCGAAGTCGCCGGCGACCAGATCGCAGATCTTACCCTTGCCCTCATCGCCCCACTGGGCACCGACCAAAACGGTTGACGGCATGTTTACTCCTTACATACATGGACTGTCTGCGCGCCACGCGGCGGGCAGAAGCACAAAACATTCCCAGTATACCCGTACAACGGGTGCCTGTCCTACTCCTCGGTATGCGCCCCATCAAGCTCATAGAACTTGGTAGATGCCGGCAGGAACATCAGGTCGACGTCGCCGATCGGGCCCGAACGGTTCTTAGCAACGACGATACGTGTAACACCCTCGTCGGGTCGGTCGTCGCGCGAGGCCTCAGCCTCGTCGGCGGATCGATCCAAGAACATGACGATATCGGCGTCCTGCTCGATGGAGCCCGATTCACGCAGGTCGGACAGCTGCGGGCGCTTGCCGGTACGCGACTCGACCTGACGCGACAGCTGCGACAGCGCAATCAGTGGGATCTTGAGCTCCTTGGCCATAATCTTCAGACCACGCGACATCTCGGAGACCTCGACGGTGCGGCTCTCGGAACGACGTCCCGGCGGGGGACTCACCAGCTGCAAGTAGTCCAGGATGATGATGGCCTTCTCCTTGTTATGGAGCATGCGGCGGCTCTTGGCGCGAATCTCGGTCACCGTGGTGCCGGGCGTATCGTCAATCAGAATATCGAGCTTGGACAGCGTCTGCGTGGCCTCATTGATGTTGGCCCACTGCTCGGGACTAATGCGGCCCGTACGGAAATCGCTGATCGAGATCATGGCATAGGCGCAAATCAGACGCTGGGCAATTTCCTTGCCCGACATCTCCAGCGAGAAGAAGCCGACGGTATAGCCCGCTGCGGCGGCATTGAGCGCCAAGTTCAGAGCGAACGACGTCTTACCCACGGCGGGACGGGCGCCGATAATGATGAGCTGGCCCTCGCGGAAGCCCATGAGCATACGGTCGAGCGACGGGAAGCCCGTGGGCACGCCTGCAGCCTGACCGCCGGCCTTGCACACTTCCTCGGCCTCGTTATAGGCCTCGACCATAAACTCGGTCAGCGTCTTGTAGCTCGACTTAACCTCACGCGCCGTGACCTTGAGCAGTTTGCTCTCGGCCAGCTCCACGACCTCCTTGGTGTCTGTGGGAGCGTTGTATGCCAGCGCGTTGATCTCGTTGGTGGCGCCAATCAGCTCGCGCAGCATCGAGTCGCGACGAACGATGGCGGCATGGTGCTGCCAATTGACGAGCGACAGGGTCTGACCCATCAGCTCCAAAATGTATGCCTCGCCGCCCACGGCATCGAGCTTGTTGATGCTTCGCAGGTAATCGATCAGCGAGATAGAGTCGATGGGGATGCGACTGTTATACATATCGACCATCGCGGTATAGATGGTCTTATGAATGGGGCGGTAGAAGTCATCGGGCTGCAGCTCGACCTGGGCCTCTTCGACCACCTCGGGGGATAGCAGCATAGCGGCCAGTACGTTGGCCTCTGCATCTTGGTTTTGGGGGAGACCCAACTTGGAGCCACGGTCCTCGACCGTCAGTCCCGTCTCCCTGTCGTCATATGCCATGAGCATCCTCATTCATATCGCTTGCGAGCATCCATAGTATCAGCCACGGCTATAAATCGAGCCGTGCCTCGGCAATCACCACCGAACCAAACGGATGAACGGTCCCATACACGAGACTGCATCTCAATGACTGCTACGACACTCACCCAGCGCAAAAAAAATAAAAGGGCACCCTGGTCTCCCAGAGCGCCCTTCTTAGAACAAGATTGTTGCGTTGCAGCAAATGCTACTCGGCAGCAGCCTCGGTCTCGACCTCGGCGGTCTCGGCCTCGGCGACCTCAGCGGTCTCCTCAACCTCAGCCTCGGCAGCGAGCTCCTCGGCGGTAACGCCGACGAGAACGACAACCTCGGCCTTGATCTCGCGGTACAGCGAGATAGCAACGGTGTGGGCACCGGCAACCTTGATGGGCTTACCGAGCTCGACGCGCTTGCGGTCGATGTCCATACCGAGCTGATCCTTGATGGCGTCAGCGATCATAGCGGCGGTAACGGAGCCAAAGAGGATGCCCTCGTCGCCAACCTTGACGTCAACGGTGACCTGCTTGCCCTCGAAGGCAGCCTTGGTCTCGTTGGCGGTAGCCAGACGGACGGCCTCGCGCTTGGCGATGTTGTTGCGACGCTCGTCGAGCTGCTTGAGGTTGCCCTTGGTGGCGGCAACAGCGAGCTTCTTGGGGAACAGGAAGTTCTCAGCGTAACCCTGAGCGACCTCTACGACGTCACCCTCGCCGCCCTTGCCCTTGATCTCATCGAGAAGAATAACCTTCATGATGCGTCTCCCTTCTTAGCCGCGGTCGCGGTTGCCACGAGAGGAAACCACGGGGACGGTGTACGGCAGGAGAGCCATCTCGCGGGCGCGCTTGATGGCGTTGGCGATGTCATGCTGATGCTGCGTGCAAGCGCCAGTGACGCGACGGGGCTTAATCTTGCCACGGTCGGTCATGTACTTACGGAGAAGCTGAGTGTCCTTATAGTCGATGAACTCAGTGTTCTCCTTGCAGAACTGGCAGTACTTACGACGCGGCTGACGTGCAGAATAATCATTAGCCATGTCAAAATACCTTTCATTTGGCAACTTCGGCGAGCCGAAGCCGCCTCTCACTCAAAAATAGGTGAACAACCCTTAGAACGGGATGTCCTCATCGTAGACGTCGACCGCGGGCGGCGTAGCCACCGGTGCGGCAGGACGTGCTGCGGGCGCGGGAGCTGCGGGGGCGTAACCGCCCTGATCGTAGCCACCCTGGCCACCACGGGAGCTCATAAACTCGATCTCATCAACGATGACCTCAAGCTTGCTCCTGCGCTGACCGTCGCGCTCCCAAGAGCTGTAGCGCAGCTTGCCCTCGATCGCGACCTTGTTTCCCTTTGCCAGGAAACGGCTCACGGCCTCGGCGCGGGTGCCGAACATAGTGCAGTCGACAAAGTTGGGATAGTCCTCCCACTCGCCAGTCTGCGCATTGCGGCGACGATCGTTCACAGCGACGCCAAAGGACAGAACCTGGGTTCCGCCGGCGGTGGCGCGCAGCTCGGGATCGCGGGTGAGGTTACCGGTGATGTTCACTCGATTGATGCTCATAACTCACTACTTCCTCTTGGGGCACAAGCCCAGTCCAAAACGACAGTCTTACTCCTGGTCGTCGCGACGGACGATCATGTGGCGGACCACAGCGTCGGTGATGCGCAGGACGCGATCAAGCTCGGCGATCTGGGTAGGATCTGCGTGGAAGTTGATGAGGGTGTAGTCACCATCGGTGAGGTCGTTGATCTCGTAGGCGAGCTTGCGCTTGCCCCACTCGTCAACGGAGTCGACCTTGCCAGCGCCCTCAGCGATCGTGGTATCGATACGCTTCATAACAGCGAGACGAGTCTCGGGGTCGAGCGACGGGTCAACAAAGAACAGCAGTTCATAAGCCTTCATATTGTCACCTCCTCTGGGCAAATGTGGCTTCAGGTCGTGAAGGTGCGCCTGAAGCAGGAAAAGACTTGGTAATAATATCTTTCAACCTCCCAGGCTGCAAGAATATGCAGCTACAACCTCATGACCTCCACATATGTCCATGCTTACACGGCACTTCATGCGTCTTCCAACCAAATGCTGACCAAATGCTTGACGGATCTGTGGACAAGATACGGCGCCACGGGGACAAACCAAATCAAACTGCAGGTCAGCAATTGCAAGGCTGTGGTCGCAAAATGCATACCAGTGGCTCACAACACCGTTCAAAGATTTTTAAAATTGCTGCCACGTCGTTTATAAATACCTATTTTGAACAATTTGCTGCATGCTGCCATGCTGGTCAGAGCCCGTTTTTGGCCTCCTAGATCCCGTCACGAAGCCAAGCGTTGGTTGATTTCCGATCTCAGCCGAACACATTGAGCAAATAGGCCGTTCCCGCACCTAGCCGAACGCTCCCGCGGCCCC